>DATAYF010000071.1:0-12642 GCA_036272735.1 Ktedonobacteraceae bacterium | reverse complement strand
ACGGCAGGAGCTTTGGATTGAAGCAAACCTCGACGCGATCCAGGCCAACATCATCCTGGCCACCGGTGCTGTGCTCGACTATGTTGCCGCTGCCATCCCAACACCGCCGCGGTGGTCTGGTCGCTGGGGACTCGAGTGGGCCTTCCGCCTCGCGTCGGAGCCCAGGCGTCTGACCCCGCGATATCTCATCGAGCCGTGGAGGTTGGTCCCAATCATTTTGCGAAATCTAATATTCGCTCAACCTGCGCTCCCGCAAACGCCTAACAACGAGTTGGAAGTGGCTCCATGAACGAACAGGCTCTGGTGAGTTTGGTTATTCCCACGCGAGAGCGACCTGAGTTGGTGATCAGGGCGGTACAGAGCGCCCTGTCTCAGACATACCAGAACTTAGAGATCATTGTCGTGATTGACGGCCCGGATCCGAGCACAATCGAAGCCTTGAAGCAGGTCGCCGATGTCAGACTTCGCTGGATTGAACAACCATTGAGCAGTGGCGCATGCGGGGCTCGTAATAGGGGGGCGGACGAGGCCGCCGGGCCGTGGGTCGCCTTTCTAGATGATGATGACGAGTGGTTCCCGACCAAGGTTGAGAAGCAGATGCGGGTTGCAGCGAATTCAACCTATCAGTACCCAGTCGTGTCTTGTCGTGTCTTAGCCCGCCGACCTTCGGGAGATACCGTTTGGCCGCTGAAAGCCTATAAGAATGGCACCTCGATGGCCGAGTATCTATTCTGCCGATCCGGAATCCGGCAAGGAGAGGGCTTCGTCCAGACGTCGACTCTTCTTGCTCCAAAATCGCTCCTCCAATCCGTCCCATTCACGGCGGGACTTACAAGGCATCAGGACTGGGACTGGCTCATGCGCATCGCCGCGCGTTCGGGTGTTGGTTTCGAGTGGGCGTGGGAGCCTCTCGTTATGTACGACATGATCTCCGCCTCCTCGAACATCAGTCGCGCACGCGGGTGGCGGAATAGTTATGATTGGGCGGGCAGCCAGCCAGCTATGACGCCCAAGGCGACCGCGTACTTCATGGCGACCCAGGTTGCCAGTCGCAGTTCCCACGATGCTCTCGGCGCTTTACCGAAAGTCCTGGGGAGGGCGTGGCGCTACCCACACGCATGCCTGTTAGCTTTTGGCCTCTTTGCCAAGTCACTTGCCTGGAGACCGCAGCGGTGATCGGAGCATCAGGCACCATCGTCCAGCTTGTCACCCAGCGGGAAGCAGCGGGCGCCCAGGCCGTCGCAGCCGCGCTACATGTTGGCTTGCTCGAGGCAGGCATCCCGGCCCAACTCTGGTTCTGGTATCGCAAAGGAAATGCCTTCCAGGACCTGCCTCATACCTTTGACTTTCTGGACCACCCTTGGCGTCCGCTCGATTTAAGGGGAGTGCTTTCTAACTATCTTCGGGCGCTTCGCACGCATAGGCCCCGCGCTATCATCGCCCACACGCACTACGCTAGCGCGATTGGTCTGCCACTGGCGAGGATCGCTGGAGTGCCGCAGCGCATCGCCGTTCACCACAACGCAACACATACATACCCATTAGCTGCATGGTTATTAGACCGCCTAGCCTCCAGCGTGAATGCGTTCAGTTCGGAGGTTGCCGTTGCTGATCATGTGATCTCATCTCTTAAAGGACGATCCGTCATCCGCATCTATAACGGGATCGGCGCCAGCGGCGATTGCCCGACCAAAGAGGAAGCACGCTCCCTTCTGGGGCTCCCGCTCACATTGCAAGTAGCTGTCAATGTAGCGCGCCTTTCCGATCAGAAGAACCAGGCTCTTCTGATCTCCTGCCTCCGGAGTGCGCCTCACTATCATTTGGTGCTGATAGGAGAGGGAGAGAAGAGAGAAGAGCTAAAAGCCCTTGCGTTCAAACGTGGTGTTTCGGATCGCGTGACCTTTACCGGATCCCTCCCTCCTTCCCAGGTCCGGCTATGGCTGAGCGCCGCTGACAAATTTCTCTTTCCCTCCCGCTTCGAAGCCATGCCCGTAGCCCTACTGGAGGCGATGCAGGCTGGCCTGCCGATCATTGCGAGTGACATCCCCGCGCACCGGGAGCTCTCTGGTGGCGCACTGCAGCTTCTCCCCCTCTCGGAGCCGTTGTGGGCGAAGGCACTCCTGGATCCTGCGCATGACACAACCGCACAGAAACTACGCTCGGCCGAGTTCACGCCGCAGCGAATGACCGAAGCCTATATGGCACTCCTCTCCTCTCCGGAGCGGATCACTGCTGGAGGGCAACGCGAGATCGTCCGGCCCTCGTCGCAAACGCAATCCCATCACGTGAGTCTGGACAAGAAACAGAGTTCGACGATTTCCTCGCTGCTCGTCCAGGGACCGGTGGCACGTGTGCAGAGAGGCCCCGTTCGGGAAAGGTGTCTATGAGTACCTCAGCACAAGTGTCAGCCGCACGGATGGCCTGGCCCGTGACCCGTTCTCATACCATCTGGCAGGATGTGAACACATGGATCGCGTTGCTCCCACTCCTATTTATAAGCGTATCCGGAAAGGTTGATCTCGCCCCGGGCCCCGTAGCCTTGAGGTTTACGGCCATGGCCGAGGATTCATTCGCGCGCCGGTTGGCCCTTGTAACCTGCTCGTTCATACTGATCGCTCTCATTTCGACTCGTGCCAGGGAGGTTTGGAAAACTCTCTTCCAGTCGCGCCTCTTCCTTATCCTTCCAGCTATCGCGTGTATATCAGCTGCTTGGTCACAGAACCCGGCGCACACGCTCGTGAGTTCCTGCAACCTAACCCTCACCACCCTATTCGCTATCTATCTCTATGCACGCTACCCGAAGGACACCTTGTTGGTGTTTCTTACGGGTGGTGCAGCTATCGGGCTGCTGCTTAGCCTGCTCGCAGTAATCTTTCTGCCGAGCGTTGGGATCGACGCCTACCAACAGGACGCGTGGAGAGGCCTGTTCCTCCAGAAAAACAACTGCGCCACTCTGTGCACGCTCTTCTTTGTCCTGGCCGTTCATCTGAAACCAACATCGACCAGTGAACGCATGTTACGGTTCCTGGTCATTGCCCTCGCCATCCTTTTTATTGTGATGAGCGGTTCTCGTACTGGATGGGTCCTGTCGCTTCTCGCCTTGGTGCTGACATGCATCTTTCACATCATCGGAAGGATGTCTGGAACGGATCGCGCTGCAACGAAAGCGGCGCTATTTGGCCTCTCTGTTGTAGCGGGAGTGCTGCTCTACTTGAACTCTTCCGGAATTTTGGCAGTTCTGGGCAAGGACCCTACTCTGACCCAGAGAACGGTGATCTGGGCGTCAGTAATTCCGTCCATACTGAAGCATCCGTTTCTGGGTTACGGGTTTGGCGCCTTCTGGTCAGGAATGAATGGAGAGTCTATGCAGACTATCCTCGTCACGGGTTGGATGGAAGGTCAGGCACAGAGCGGATATTTGGATGTGCTGTTGCAATTAGGCCTGATCGGCTTCTGCCCACTCGTCTGGCTATTCATCCGGGCTCTTATAAAAGGTCGGCCTACCAGCTTCTCCGGCGGCCGCGCCCAAATGATGAAAGTCTCTACTGTGCTCCTTGTTTTGGTTCTCGTGGAGAACATCGGGGAGACCTCTTTCCTGGACCCATATGGACTTCTGTGGCTCTACTCGCTCGTCGCCATACTCGTCCTCACTGTCAGGCCTAGCTTCAACGCGGTCTCAAGGGATACAGCGGCGGTCCTTTCGCGCTCATCTTCACTCTGAAAACCGCGGGACGGTCAGAGCCTTCGTGCTTTGTTGATGATTCGCACGACGCCTCGGCGTAGCACTACTGGAACGAAAGATGATCCTGAAATGACAGTCACTCGCCGCGACCTCCTCAAACAGGGCTCATGTGCTCTTCTTGGCTCCGGCCTTGTCGGCCTAAGGAATAAATACGTCGATGAGCAGAGCCCTAGCGGTCTGTCCACGCTTGGCGCCTCTTGTGGTATGAAAGTTGGCATTCAGGCCAGCACCGGGCGATTTATGCAATCTGTGTTGGGGGTGTTCTTAAAGGGCAACTTCGATATGATTACACCTCCGCTCAAATGGCAGAGCTTACGTCCTTCTCCGGATGGCTACACGTTCGAGGAAGCCGATACAAATTTTGCTTACGCCTCTTCTAATCGCTTAGCTGTTCACGGCCATAATCTCTGCTGGAATGCATCAAACCCAAAATGGTTAGAGACTGCCCTTCATAAAGGGAATGCGCGCGACTATTTGGTCGACTACATCAAGACCGTCGCGGGGCGCTACAAGGGGAAGGTGGATTCCTGGGACGTTGTGAATGAGCCCATCGGATTGTGGGATAAAAGGTCTGATGGACTTAGGGAAGGACCGTGGATCAACTATCTGGGACCCGAGTACATCGATATAGCATTTCAGACGGCGCGGGATGTCGACCCCACCAGCCTGCGCACACTGAACCTCAACGGTTGCGAGACGCAGTCGTCAGATGGCGATAAGGTGCGCTCCGCCTCCCTGGTCTTGATCAAGGCGCTGCTCAAAAGAGGGGTTCCGATTCAGGCTGCTGCCCTTGAATCCCACATAGATGGACTATGGAAGCCGCACTACATTCCGCACGCCGACTTCATTCGAGCGCTGAGAGACCTAGGTCTAGTGGTATACGTCTCCGAGTTTGATGTGAATGACAGTACGATTCCGGGCTCGATCTCGCAGGTGAAGAAAGTTGTCTCTCAATCCTATGCAAACTATCTGACTGAGGTGTTGGAGGCCGGTGCTCTCCAACGCCTGATCTTCTGGTCTTACACGGATCTCGGCAATTGGTATGACGCTATCGCGTCTACGTCAACTGATCCGCGTTGGCATGTACCGGCCGGCCGGCAGCACTATCCAGGTCTGACTGATGCTTCCTATAACGTGAACCCCGCTTACACAGCTGTGCGAGATACCCTCGCGAAGTATTGCACAAACCGTTAGACCGAGACACTGCGATGATTCCTGACACCACTACAAACCCCAGCGGCATTGCGATGCCACGCGCTTCGATCATCATCCCCGCCTATAACTGCGAAGGGACCCTTCTTCGTGCTCTGGATTCCGCGCAGAATCAGACCGTTCGTGAGATAGAAATTATCATCGTGGATGATGCGTCCACGGATCAAACAGCAGCTCTGGTGAAAGAGCGGATGGCGAGTGACACACGCATCCAGTTCTATACCCAGTCCGTTAACTCCGGACCCGCAGCGGCGCGGAACCTGGCCTTGCGTCATTCCCGGGGCGAGTGGGTAGCACTGCTCGATGCTGACGACGAAATGACTACGGATCGGCTCCAGCAGCTGCTTGCAACCGCACGAGAGGGCGATGTGATGCTGGCCGACAATCTGCTCCTCTATGACATGCAGGCCGGCAGGGATATAGGCGTAGCCATCAATGGGAACATCCTGCAGGGCGGTCTTCGACTCTCAAGCGAGAGTTTCGTTAACTACTGCCAGACGAACCGGCCAGGCAGAGTAGATTTCGGCTTACTCAAGCCACTGCTGCGGAACTCCCACATCCGCCGCCACAGTCTGGCCTACGATGAAGGCCTTCGCCATGGCGAGGACTTTCAGTTCTATCTGGAAATGCTCCTCGCGGGAGGAACCCTCCTCGTCATCAACGAGGCCTACTATCGTTACACGGAGCGAATCGGAACGGTCTCCGGTGCCGCTTCGGGTGTAAGCAAAACGAAAGCTCGTCTCGATGTGCTCGAAGCCAACACGCGAGCACTCGCGGCGAATCCCCGGTACCATTCCGTCGCCGATGGACTCACGAGACGCGCTGACGCAATGCGCTTGCTCCCAAAAGTAACCAGCTTCCAGCAGCTCCCTAGAGCGAAGAAACTACCCGCAGTGCTCTTCGATAGTGAACTGAGGAAGCACGTACTGCGCGTACTCAAGTATCGCATCGAGAAGGCAATTGTGCAGTCGCGGCATGGCGGTGCCCTCCTTCGAGATACACGTAATTTATCCATAGGTCAGGGTATCAAGCTCATCCTGCAGGCGGTGTATTTTGTCTTGATCGCTCGAGCTCTCGGCCCGTCGTCCTACGGAGCGTTCATTGCTCTCACTGCTTTAACGGGAATCATCTCCCCCTTTGTAGGCCTGGGTGCAGGATCGTTGTTTCTCAAAAATGTCCGCGCAGGCATTCGGACGCCTCAGGTGTGCTGGGGCAACGGTCTCGTCGCCACGCTTCTTACAGGTATTGTAGGCAGCCTTGGAATCCTGGTTGCCTCTCTCTCCTTACTTCATGGATTCTCCATTGGCGTTGTCATCGCGATCTGCGTCTCGGATCTGCTACTGATGAGGATTGTCGATCTGGCATCCTTCGGATTCGCTGCATCCGGGAAGATGGGGAAGACTGCCACGCAAAACACGGTGATGAGTCTTCTGCGCGCTATCGGGATCGCCCTGCTCGCTGCACATCATCATCAAGTCACCCTTGAGCAATGGACCTGGATGTATCTCGGTACCGGTTTTGTGGGGGCAGCCTACGCTTTTCAGCAGGGCGTCGCACTCTGGGGAAGGCCCCAGATCGATTCCGCCTCCCTGATGGGAGACGCTCGCGAGGGATCCCTTTTTTCGATCAGCACTTCCGCTCAGACCATCTACAACGACATAGACAAGACCATGCTCGCGCGTCTTTCAACGCTCTCTGCGACAGGGGCATACGGAGCGGCATATCGGATCATCGACACAAGTCTCACTCCGATCCGCTCCTTGGTCTCAGCGGCTTATCCGCAGTTCTTTCGTCTCGGTGCGGATGGAATCGGAGCCACATACGGCTATGCGAAACGCTTGATCCGAAAGGCCCTTATTTTTGGAGTCGCAGACTTTCTTGGCCTCGCTCTCCTGGCTCCATTGGTGCCGTTTTTCCTGGGGCCGAAGTATGCTGATGTGGTCCCGGCGTTACGCCTGCTGGCACTCATCCCGGTTATGCGCTGCGCGCACTGGTTTTTAGCTGACGCATTATCCGGAGCGAACGCTCAGGGTATCCGGACTGCCGTGCAGGTTGGTGTTGCCATCCTAAATATCGGCCTGAACCTCCTGATCCTTCCACGCTGGTCATGGCGAGGCGCGGCCTGGACAAGCCTGGTATCGGACGCGGTTCTCTTAGGAGCCGTCTACATGGTCGTTCGCCACAAGGTCGCGGCGGCCAGTAGACGAGAGTTCATCCAATGCGAAGCGTAGTGATCTTCCGCGAGGAGCTCCTTCCGATCAGTGAGACCTTCATCGCAGCCCAGGCGACGGCTCTGCAGCACTATGCCCCTGTGTACGTTGGTCTCACTCCTGCGAGGCACAGTCTCAAGCTGGATGGCCCAAAGGCTCTGTTAACGAAGTCCCCTGGCAGGCTGTCGAGATGGCGAGCGAAGGCATACCGCCACCACCCCTACGCGCCAAGGTTCCATCGGAGCATCAAAGAACTGCGGCCAGATCTGATTCACGCTCACTTCTCCATCGATGGCACAACCGCACTTGGGCTCCAGGATCATCTCAAGGTGCCTAGCATCGTGACGTTGCACGGCTATGACGTCAGCATCCGAAGAGATGAATGGGAGCGCGGGATGCATGGTAGACGCTATCTCGCAAGGCTTCCCAAACTATTCCACCAAACATCCCGCTTCCTCTGCGTCTCCGACGCAATCAGGCACCACGCGATAAGGGCAGGCTTTCCGCAGGAGAAGATCGTCGTCCACTACACGGGCGTGGACTGCAGCCAGTTTACCCCGCTCGAGGCGGATAAACGCGATCCGGCACTGATCGTATTTGTAGGTCGCCTCGTAGAGAAGAAGGGCTGTGAGTACCTCGTGCGCGCTATGAGCATGATGGCGGCTCATCCGGAGCTCAGCACACCAGCGCGGCTGATTGTCATCGGCGACGGTCCGCTCCGCGCGGACCTCGAAGCCCTATCTCGTGTACTCAACTTGGACGCTCAATTTCTAGGGGCTCAACCAACCGAAGTCGTCCGCAAGTGGATAGGCAAGGCTCGGGTCTTCTGCAATCCGAGTGTCACCGCGGCCGATGGGGACAGCGAAGGCTTCGGCATGGTGTTCGCGGAAGCACAAGCCATGGGAACCCCCGTTGTTAGCAGCCTGCACGGCGGTATACCGGAGGCAGTGTGTGACGGAGAGACTGGCTTACTGGCTCCGGAGCGGGATGTGACGACGCTTGCGACTCACTTGCGTCGCTTTATCACGGATGACGTCTTCTGGGAGGCTTGCAGTCGCAAAGCAACAAGTTGGGTGCGTGAACGGTTCGACCTTCACAAGCAAACGCGCCAGCTAGAGAACATCTATCAGGAAGTTGTTATGGAAGCAAAACAACGGGGCGCATGCACCCAGCGCTGAAAACTTGCGGATGGAGACAAGAGATGCCGAATGGTGCCTTTCAAAGGACACCTGAAACCTACCGCTCCGATATTGACGGGTTGCGAGCGGTAGCGATTACCAGTGTGGTTCTTTATCACGCTGGTGTTCCGTTTCTGACGGGAGGGTTTACAGGCGTTGACGTGTTCTTCGTCATATCGGGCTACCTGATAGGTGGTCATATTTTCGCGGAACTGCGTGCACGAAAGTTTAGTTTTTTGAGCTTTTATCGCCGCAGGGCCAAGCGCATACTCCCGGCCTTTTATTTAGTGATGTCTTTTACATTGGTGGAAGCAATGCTATTGCTGTCTCCGGCAGAGGCAGGAAGATATGCAAAGGGTGCAATTTCTGCTGCCTTGTCTGTATCAAATATCTACTTTTTGAAGAGTGCCGGCTATTTCCAGTCAGCGAATGAGATGAACCCACTTCTGATGACCTGGTCGCTGGGGGTGGAAGAGCAGTTTTACATGATCATTCCGCTGGTCATGGTGTTTTTGGCGCGCACCCGGCGCGGCTTGATTTTGCCGGCGATGATTGTGGTATGCGTCCTTTCGTTCCTTTTTGCCTGGAGCAAGTTGGGAACCCATCCAGATATGGTGTTTTACTTGCTCCCGGCGCGTGCATGGGAGCTTGGCGTGGGAGTGATGCTTGCGGTGACAGAGTTGCTTCTTGAGCGAAAAATCTCGGATTCTGCGTGGACAAACGTGTTCAGCGTAGGAGGAATGGTATTGATTCTGGCGCCGATGTATTTCTACACATCTGCGACTCCTTTTCCGGGACTAGCAGCGCTTCCTTCGGTTCTCGGATCGGCTCTGGTGATTGCCTTTCCAACTGGCTGGATCAACCGAAGAGTACTATCTCTCACCCCTTTCACTTCAATCGGTCAGATTTCATATTCGTGGTATCTGTGGCATTGGCCTATGCTGGCATTTCTGCGGGTTGCGTCTGGAGGCGGTCTGCCCCCGTTGGCCGCGGCATTTGCTGTCCTGGCCTCTCTCGCTGCTGCCGCGACTTCTTTCAGATATATTGAACAGCCGTATCGGCGTTCCACACGAGAACCGGTGCCGCTTCTATTGCGGTATGCGGGCTTGACCGTGGTATTTGTCGGAGTCTTTGGCTTGATTTGGAAGGGTCACGGTCTTCCCGAGAGATACCCTGCACTAGCGCAGGAAAAGGAGGCACAGTCAGATCCGTGCCTTGCTGATTACGGAGTCGACAAGCCCAACCTAACCTCACGGTGTTACGCGTCCTCTGATCCGCGGCCATCGATTGTGCTGTGGGGTGACAGCCACTCTGCAGCGCTTGCGCCAGCCCTGCAGCAGATTGTCAACCGGGCCGGATACAACTTTATTCAATTGAGTAAGGCTTCGTGCCTGCCTTTGCACGGAGTTGCAAAGTTTGTGCCGCAGCATCCACTGGTGGTTGAAGAGTGTATGTTGTTCAACGATCGAGTGCTCCCCCTGATTGCATCCGATCCTCGAATCAAAGCCGTGGTGCTGGCAGGCAGATGGGGTGAGCCCTTTCAGACTGCAAACAACAACCCGCTCGTAAAAGACCTGGCCTCTGCGAGAGAGCCGTACAACTCAGAGATGATTCAAGGGCGATTTACTCAGTCGCTGTTTGACACAGTGTCTTATTTGCAGAAATCTGGCAAGCGCGTTGTTCTGGTAAGCGATGTTCCCAACTACGATTTTGATCCGTCGCTGAGATTCATGACCTCACGCATACCTTTTCGTCGTGATATTGCGAAGCTGATTGGAGAGAATCCCACTCATCAGACATCCGGGCCTGACTCCTATGCGGCGGGCAATAGTCTATCAATCGGGTTTCTATATCAGGCACGCCTGCGCTATCCGGAGGTTATTGTGGTAGACCTGAAATCCCAGTTCTGCGATCCTTCGGACCAATGCACGTATGCGAACAAGGACCAGCTATTCTACTCGGATGGCCAGCATGTTACGCCTGAGGGTGCGCGGTTCGCTCTGCGGGCATACCATATACCCGATCTTTGAGGGATTGGATTTATTTGGTTGCCGAGGCAGGGTTCAATTTTGTGTAGGCCGCTGCGATGGACTCTGCCTGTATCGTGTAGCCGGTCTTGGCGGCGAGTTGCGGATTGGGTATGCCTCCGGATAAATGGACATCGCTCCATATACCCCAGGAGTCAACCGATGCGGTGTACGTTCCCGGGGCGGTGCCTGCGTAGCCGCGAACTACTGTGACCCGCGAACCGGACGGGCAGTTTCCGGGAGTAGAAATGGCGGTTATCTGGAATGCTTCGACCGTTCCCATTGGCGCCGGAGTATGGCTCAGATAACCGATCATTCCTACCTCAAGGTAGGAATCCGCCAAGCAGAGAGAGGTTTGTGCCGCAGTGACATTTTGGGTCAGTTGCCCGGCGTCATAGGCGCGGCACGAGGTCGGCACAATTCCGTGAAAGATGTCGATCATGTCGAGGGAAGCGATCGTGCTGCCGGGGACGGGCTCACAACCATCGAGAAGTGGCGTAAGGGTATCCACATAGTGGCTTCCAAAGGTTGAGGATTTCGCAGCATTAAGGCTTGCCAAAGCCACTGCATTGGGACCTCCGCTCCAGTAGGCAGAATATATGAAGGGCAGGGCGGACGTTACAAGATAGCGCTCCGACGCGAGAGAGGTCATGGCAGTATCGTCGGCAATCAATGCAGCTGTGTTGGGAAATCCATTCGCGAAATCGTTCGAGCCCGCAGACACAACCAAAAAGGCATTTGCGTAGGGCGAAGCTACTGAGTACGAATTATTCGCGCTGGCAGCCACCGGGGAGCTTGGGTAGGTGCTAGGAGTGAACTGGTAAACGCCGTTCGAATAGGTGAAGGTTCCTGGGACGCTGTTGATGACGGCATTTGTACCGCTCCCCATGAGACTTTGGTAGCATCCCGCACCATTGTTTCCCCCGTTCGATGTCACAGGCTCCCAGCCGCTGGGGAACGTCACCTGGACAGAACCGGAGGCATAAATCTGGTTGCCCGTGAGCGCGACTGTCTGATTGGCTCCTCCGGCGTTGTAGCGTACTGCAATTTGGTTGGAGGTGTTTCCCCCTACTCCCTGATTTAGGACTGGGATACCGAGGATGGACTGCAAAGAGGCCGGGACGCTCCCGGCCGGAGACTGCCCATAGGCGTTCCCCTGTCCGCCGCACGTGAGTGAGTCACCAAAGACAACGATGGAGACCGCGTGGCTGGCAGAGCTGCTGAATGCGCCACACCCAACCGTTGTTCCGAGCATCGAGATAAGCAAGGCCGCGAGGACACCCCGATAGAGGATGTGAATGCGGGGTAATGGAAGTGTTATACAAGAGTCCATGGCGCCTCCTGATCTTCAAGGATGCACTTGCAGTAGATGGATTGTAGCTAGAGCGTGTTTTATAAAGAGATTTGCTCTCAAGCCCGACACCACGTTCGAGTTGTCTGGACGATGTCCATCAACGAGTGACGGGCCATAAGGGGGACTCGCGATCGACGAACGCAAAGCGCTCTTTCAGTCTCAGGAACGGCTTCTCGAGGAACTGACATACAGAAGGCGGGGCGGCCGCGCTAAGTCGGTGTCCCTTGCCCCATTCATGATCGAACGCGTTGCGACCATCTCGGACGTAGGCGGCGCGCTAAGCATCGCCCAACTGTACAACCGGTTTGGCACTCGGCACGCACAATCTGCTCCCCAGCCATACCACAAAAGAAGGACAACCCCCATGAAGCCAGCTATTCCCGGATCAGCATCCGGTCGACACTCCGAAGGTGACGATCGCCGCTTGCGTGGCGCCCATTGGGATCGTGAAGGAACCGTCGTTCGGCGTGAGCACGTCCCATCCAATCGTCCCGGTTGGCGATCCGTCGGTGGTGGTATCGAAGGTTTGATATGTCGTACCCGCGAAGTTCGAGAAGATCTTCAGTCCGCGCGTGGATGTGTAGGATGGAGCCTCGAGATAGCAGACGCTTGCTGTAGAAGCGCTCTGGGCTACAACCACCTGAGCGCCGTTGGCGATGTCACGATTGACCAGGAGCAGCCGCTCTGTGCCGGCACCATCCACCGTGGACCAGGCGTCAATGTTCGCGCTGGTGCTGACCGACGCAGGGGAGATGGTTGAGTTGGCGCCATTGATCGCTCGCGCGAAGAACAACATCCCGTAGTAAAGTGGAGCTGTCGCCGGAGAGGAACCGCGGTTGTTGAGCGAGAACGATCCTCCACCGGCTGCCGTAATGGAGAATGGAGTGTAGTAGCCGCCGAGCATGCCGCCGTGAATATT
>DATAYF010000070.1:0-10540 GCA_036272735.1 Ktedonobacteraceae bacterium | reverse complement strand
ACAGCAGTGTGGGAACCTGACGATTGGCGGCAAGGATCGGCAAGACGGAATGAAGTTGGTCGAGTCGTACGGTCACGAGGACGACATCATAATTATCGGTTGGAGCCAGATGTTCAACGACGGAAACTTGGGTTGTCGTCCTTCGTCCGGTCGATGCATCCTCAAGTTGAATACCATGCGTGCGCAACGACACCGCCCGTTGCCCTCGCGCCAGCAGCGAGACGTTTTGTCCCGCCTCCTGAAGCCTGGCGGCATAGACGCTGCCAATAACACCTGCCCCATAGACCAGAATATCCATAGTTCGTTCTCTTTCTCTTTTTCTGCTTGAGATATTTCCTCAAAAGCGGCGCATAGCCAACGCGCCGTTGCAAAAAAAGCGTAACCGATGGTACAATGAGCGTCAATCAGCAATGGAACGGAACGTGTTGCCTATGCGACACAGAAGAGGAAAGTGATGCAAAAGCTCGATGGCGTTGAAGATCTGAGGGTTCGTCGCACGCGCAAACTGCTTCAGCAAGCGTTGATCGAGGGGACTGTGGAGAAAGGGTTCGCGGCCCTCACCGTGCGTGATATTACCAAGCGTGCAATGGTGAACCGCTCGACGTTTTATCGCCACTACCTTGATAAATACGATCTGCTCGAACAGCATATAAATGAGATATACGAGGCGTTAGAGGAGGAGGGAGGGATCATGGGGGAGGGTCGAAATGCCGGACTCATCGAGATATTCAAGCAGCTTCAACAGTTTCCCGCATTTTACCGTGTGGTGCTGAGTGCGCAGGCGGACGCCTTTTTGAGCCAGCGCTTTCGCCAACAGACGCAGCAGCGTTTTCTTGCTTACTTCCATCAGACGTTCCCCGAGGCCGCATCTGATCCCAATATACCGCCGCTTGACCTGAAGTTCACCACCGTTGCCTCGGCCAGCTGTAGTGCGCTCGGCTGGTGGCTGGAGCAGGAGCGGCCCTCTACGCCCGAACAGTTTGCCCACTGGCTGCAACAGCTCATCTATAATATCTTGGTTTCCACGCTCAAGCCGAAAAAACGATAACAATCTCGTTGCGTAACCCGTGGGTACTCCATGCTTTTACTATATGCTGTTCTCATTGGACAATGAATCTGCCAAAGTACGCCTCACTTCGATACGTTTTCCAAGAACCGATGTTGCGTAATAAGGTTTTTGGAAAACCTTTTTGTACGTGAAGCGGCTTTTCATACAGGTTGGACAATCTCTCTGAAGAAAGAAAAAAACCGCTAATACCTAAGCTCTACGGCTAATGCTTAATGTATAAATCGGCTCATAGCGCCAATTGGAAGACACTTCGGTTTCCTAAACCGTGCGTCGGAGGTTCGAGTCCTCTCAGTCCCACTTACCCTGTCCAACGCGCTTCAGCGAATTTTTATGTATAAGGTGTCAAATAAGGTGTCAACTTCCATCATCAAACAACAGGAAGAAGCATCACAGGCCGATCGATAGAAGCCTAAGAAGTATACATGGTGGATAGCGGCAAGGTCATGCTCAACCGCTGGACGAAAAATCGGCATTGTTTCCTTTGTCCTCATGCTACAAAATTTGATTCTACGATGACAAATCTTTTTCCTTACTGAATACGCACGTTAATGCCCCAACACCGTCCAAATAAGCGAGGCGGCAATGAACCACATGATGCAGCCGACCACGCCATCGAGTATTTTCCAGGCCAGGGGATGGCGGAACAATGGGGCCAGCCAGCGCGCACCGTACGCGAGGCTAAAGAACCAGCAGAACGAGGCCAACAGAGCACCCAACCCAAAAAACAGGCGACCCGCCGAGTGGTAGTGTGCGCCAATACTGCCGATGAGCACGACCGTGTCGAGATAGACATGTGGGTTGAGCAGGCTAAAGGCCAGCACAGCCAGTACGGTATCACGCAGGCGCGCTGGTTGAGTAGAGGTGTCATGCGTGTCGAGTTTTTCGGAAACCATGGCAGCCCTGAAGGAACGAAAGCCATAGACCAGGAGAAATATCGCTCCGCCCCAGGTGGCAACGATCGTCAGGATCGGGAGCGCGGTAATGATGGTTCCCAGGCCACCCACGCCAAGCGCAATCAACACGGCGTCACACAACGTGCACAGGCTGGCGACCACCAGCACATGTTGCTTTTTGAGGCCCTGGCGCAACACAAAGGCATTTTGTGCACCAATGGCAATAATGAGGCTGGCCCCTAGCCCAAAGCCTTGCAACATCGGCACAATCCACGATTGGAACATCTTCCCTCATTTTCATCTACTTTTTCATCGCTTTTTCATCACTTCATACCTCTAGCTTAACCACTAAACGATCCATTTGCAAGCATACGTAATTTCGTTCCTTCGCGATTTTTAGACACTCTGTAGACTAAGAGTAAGGAGGGGTTCCTTATGGTAAAAACTGTGCGAAGACAATGGTCTATTTATTTGTTCATTATAGGTATGCTTTCCCTCGTACCGGGATTGGCAGGCTTTACGTACGTTCCTTCAGTGCACGCGGCAAGTGTGAAAGTCTCTCGACATCACCAAAACGCGGATAACGTTTATTGGCCCCAGAGCCAGGCTCTGCCCCGCTTCGCGACACCACAACACCTGGATGTGGTGGACCTGCAACCTGCAACGGGCGATATGCGGCTGATGATGTCGACATTGCAAGGAATCGTCAATCGCCAACGACCGAGCATTTATCTTGTTGAGCATGCCCGCGACGAGGGACCTTATACCTGGTTGAATGAGGCACATCTTGCCTACCAGGTCCACAAAGACCCGTGGGAAGTCGTCAAAAAATACGCGCAGGCGACCAAAGGCGTGATCATTTATGACCCCAACCTGCTGGATACGATCAACGTAGCGACAACCGAGGCTGGCATTGCAAATGGTATTGTGGCGAGTCCAACGCTGGCGCAAAAGTTGACGGCCGCACCATACAATTTGCCTGTGCTGGATGATTTACGAGGCAAGTTCAATAACGCGCTCGACGCATACAACTGGGAATTTCAAAATCTCTGGCCCAAGACGACGCATCGTATGCTGGTCGGGATCAGCCCCACCACCAGCGAGACAATAACCTCTTCCGACAATGGCGGCGCAAGCTATGGGGGAATCCCATATGGCTGCTTGCGCGATTACGCGGTTGCAAACCGTGCCTTCGTCTTCTGGTTAACGGCCGATGAGAACGTGGACTCCGACCAGGTCTCCCTGTTTAATCAGATACTCTCCTCGGTACAGCCAGGAACACCGTACCTGGGCTGGTTCGATAAAGAACGTCCGGGCGTACGCCTGGCCTCGCGCCACGGTGTCTACGTGCTGGCGGCCGACTGGTTCTCCAACTTAACGGTCTGGTCCGGCGTGCGCGCATCATCGCAACCGATCAAGACCATCGCAGCCCCAGCGTTGCGCAACAAGGTGTATGTGACGTTCGTGGTGAGCGATGGCGACAATTTGCAATATAGCGAGCATTACATGCGAACGCTCTGGGACGACCCATCGAGAGGAAAGGTGCCGCTGAACTGGTCCATTAACCCCTTGCTCATCGACGCCGCGCCGTTTCTCTTGAACCATTATCAGACAACGGCGGGCAACGATGATCTGTTGGTCTCGGCACCCTCAGGCGCTGGTTACTTCTATCCGTCCCTGTGGCCGCAGGATAACCTGAGCACGTACCTGCAACAATCAAATAGCTACCTGCGCAGGATGGGTACAAACATCGTCTACGCGATAGACAAGAACGCGGAGTTGCCTGAGTATGTAGCGCAGGCATACGCACAGACAAATCTGCAGGGTATGTTTCTCAACACCACCGACTACCACAGTACGTTGACAACCGCCAGTGGAAATTTGCCGATCTCGACGCAACTGCACGCCAGCACCGATACAGGTATTGTGCAGGCCATTCATCAACAGGCGGCTCAGTGGGATAGGCAGTCACCACTGTTCATTACCGTTTCGTTGATCGCCTGGAAAACGACACCGGCCGATGCCGTCTACGTGGCCCAGCATCTCAATTCCCATTATAAGGTGGTGCGTGGGGACCAGTTCTTCCAGCTTATTCACGAAGCCAACGCGGCCCCTGTCAGTGCAGGACGATTATCGCCAAGGCGAGCAAAGTAAGCAGGTGGTATGATCTGAGTGTAATCGATTCGCTAGATAAACAGAAAAATACACAAAGGAGAACTTTAATGTTCATTGCAGTCAATAAAATCGCCGTACCTGCCGCTCATCGTGAGCAGATGGTGGCCACTTTTGAGAAAGAGGCCCCCAATATGAAGCAGTTCAAGGGCTTCCTTGGCCTTGAACTATGGAACGCCGAAGATGGCTCGCTGCTGGCGGTCTCGCGCTGGGAGTCCAAGGAGGCACTCAGCGAATACACCAGCAATCCGCTGTTTCAGGCTCACCACGGTGGCGCGAGCAACGAGCAGGCGCGGCAAAATCCATCCGCGAACGTGCAGCACTACGAAGCCAGGGTCCTTTCCTAAATCACCGCTCACCTCGACTCGTATCTGTATCACCAGGTCCGCGCGTGTGTGCGGACCTGGTGATTTTTTGCGTTGCCAGCACAACTGTGATACAGTGACAACAAAAAATATATCCCTAATGGCAAGGAGATTGTTATGTTTGCAGCACGGCGCAAGGCTTTTATGGAGCGCATGGGTGGCGAAGGAGTGGCGATTTTTCGTAGCTGCCCCGAATACGAACGCAGTGGCGATTCTCTAGAGATTGCCTATCGTCAGGATAGCAACTTCTATTATTTAACCGGCTTTGAAGAGCCAGAATCGATCTGTGTGCTGGCACCCCAGCATTCAGAGCAGCAATTTATCCTGTTTGTTCCGCCACGCGACCCCAACGCGGAAACCTGGACCGGGCGGCGCGCTGGCCCCGAGGGCGCGATGAGCAAATATGGTGCGGATATCGCCTACCCTCTCGACCAGTTTGAGGAGAAGCTCCCCGAATACCTCACGGGCTGCCAGACGTTCTACTATAGCAGCGGCAGATCCCTTCCTTTTGACGACGAGTTCGTGAAGTTACTGGCACGTTTCCGTAGCAACAGCTTTGCGCCACGGCAGATCGTTGATCCAACGTTTATACTTAGCGAGATGCGGGTGCGCAAATCGCCAGTAGAGTTAGACCTGTTGCGCAAGGCCGGGGATATCAGTGCGCACGCCTATCCCGAAGTGCTTAAGGCGCTCAAACCGGGCATGTACGAATACGAACTGCAAGCCATCCTCTCATATGTATACCAGAAGCACGGTTCGCCGCGCCACGGGTACGCGCCAATCGTCGGTTCTGGTCCCAATGCAACCATCATGCACTACGATAAGAACGACCGCCAGATGCAGGATGGTGAGTTGGTACTGATCGATTCCGGCTGCGAGTACCAGTACTACAGCGGCGACATTACGCGCACCTTTCCGGTCAACGGGCGTTTCACACAAGCACAGCGTGCCATTTACACTATCGTGCTCAAGGCGCTGAACGGGGCTATCGAGATGACGCGGCCAGGCATCACCCTCACCGATATTCACAACTATACCGTTGAGGTCATCACCTCCGGGCTTGTTGAACTGGGCATCTTGAAGGGCGAGGTCAAGCAGCTCATCGAAGACAAAGCCTATCGCACCTTCTACATGCATTCGGCGGGCCACTGGCTGGGCCTCGACGTGCACGATAAAGGCCCCTATAAACGGTCGAGCCTGTGGAACGAAGATGCCACGTTTGAACCCGGTATGGTCTTTACGATTGAGCCAGGCATCTACATCAACGCGGGCGCGGAAGGCGTCGATCCACAGTATTGGAACATTGGTGTGCGTATCGAAGATGATGTGATCGTAACCGAGCATGGCTATGAGAATATCACCAGCTTCGCCCCGAAAGAGATTGCCGACATCGAAGCGATGATGCGGAGATAAGGCTAAATGAGAACGCGTCAGGAAGGTTGCGATCTCCCGACGCGTTCTCATTTAGAACATCCGGCCACCCAGCGGCACCTCTTGTGTTGGACTCAATAGCACCACCTTCCCGTTGCTATCGGGTGCGCCAAGCGTCAACACTTCCGAGATAAAGGGGCCAATTTGCTTCGGTGGAAAGTTGACAACAGCCATTACGTGCAACCCCAACAGGTTATCTTTGGTGTAATGCTCGGTAATCTGCGCCGACGAACGTTTCGTACCAATCTCCGACCCAAAATCAATGGTCAGCTTATACGCAGGCTTACGCGCCTGTGGAAAATCCTCGACTTTTATGATGCGGCCGACGCGAATATCAACCTTCAAGAAATCATCGTAGCTAATCATAAATACAGTTAGTCCTTCTCTCCCATATTCTCGTGATAATGGACACGCAAATGCCATTAAGCAGATTGTAGCATCAAAATCGCACGAATTCATCACCATCAGGTAGAAAATCATGCAAAGTTGACAACAGGCAAGAAAGACGGTAGGATAAGAACATTATTTCCAGGAAGGGATTATTTGAATATGGCTCTTGAGCACCACATGCCTATTTTTGATGGGCACAACGACACGCTTACCCATCTAAGTTTACCCGAACAGCCTGGAGAGGAGCGCAATTTCTTCGTGCAAAGTGAGCACGGGCACCTTGACCTGCCACGTGCGCAGCAGGGAGGATTTGCGGGTGGTTTCTTCGCCATCTTCGCTGCTGCACCTTCCCAGGCTCGCATGATGCAAGATCACCTGGTGATCACTGAGAACGGCTACGAGGTGCGCCCTTTTTCAGCCATTGATCCTACTTATGCCCAGCAATTCACCATTTCTGTTGCTGCTCGCCTTTTTCGATTAGAGGCCGAGTCGGCGGGGCAGGTCAAGGTTGTACGCATGGCTGATGAGCTTGCGCGGTGTTTACAAGATGGTACTCTGGCTATTGTGCTGCACTTCGAGGGGGCCGAGGCCATTGATCCCCAACTCGATGCCCTTGAGTTGTTCTATCAGGCGGGATTGCGTTCGCTGGGTATCGTCTGGAGCCGCCCCAACGCCTTTGCGCATGGCGTACCCTTCAAGTTTCCCCACTCGCCCGACACGGGACCGGGCCTGACGCCAGCCGGACGCGAACTCGTGCGCGCCTGCAATCGCCTGGGTATCATGCTGGATCTGGCTCATATCAATGAACAAGGCTTCTGGGATGTGGCACACCTTTCTGAGGCTCCGCTGGTCGTGACCCATACGGCAGCTTACACGCTGTGTCACTCAACACGAAACCTTACAGATCAGCAACTCGCAGCAGTCAAAGCCTCGCACGGTATGGTTGGGCTCAACTTTGATATTGCCAATATGCGCGCCGACGCCAACATGGACCCGAACACGCCCCTGGATGTGATGGTGCGCCAGATCGATTATCTTGTTGAGCAGCTTGGCATCGATAGCGTAGGCTTTGGCTCCGATTTTGATGGCGGCATCACCGTTGCACGAGAACTGGGCGATGCCGCTGGATTGCCCAGGCTGATAGCGGCACTACGCGCTCGTGGCTACGACGAGGCTGCTCTACGCAAGTTGTGCTATGAAAACTGGCAACGTGTTTTGGGAGAAACATGGCACTCATGAGCCAGGGAGCAAAGAAAAAACGTTAACCAGCATTTAACGCCCGGCTTGCGATAGATAACCGTAACTTAATGTCAGGGGTTTATACTGGTGGCGACACCTATGCCAGTAAAAATCGTAGTAGCCTCGGCATAGGCGCATTTTTTGTGTATTTTTCACCAGTATAGCGTAAGGAAATGGCTTTATGATGCAGTGCAAACGACACGTCATTTTGAACGTAGCTCTGGCTTTACTTATTTTCACCCTCATGGGAAGCAGCACTGCGTACGCCAAATCTAATGGCCAGGCGCACACAACCAATCAAGTAAAGACACACGCCAACAATACATCCTGGCTACCCTCAACGCCGCCCGCCTGGCCGCTGGCTGTGGCTGAACAGCACACGCCAGCGCAGCAGGTCACGCAGGGGGTTAGTGTTGCTAGCAGCCTGGTGCAGACGGTGGGCGGTCCCGAACAGGCTCACCTGGTGAACATCGACCTGGCAAACCCTAACGTGCGGCTGGGCATCGTGCAAGCGCACAATACACTCTTTAGCCAGGATGAGCCAATCAGTTCTATGGCGAAGCGCACGCACGCCGTAGCAGGTATTAACGCCGACTTTTTTGAGATCTATGGCAGCGGCGATCCTGTTGGCATGGTCGAACACAATCATCGCATCGTGCAAAGCCCCAATGCCCACCCTGTGCTGGGAGTGACGCCAACCGGGAGGCTCTCGATCAACGATGAAAGCTTCTCCGGCACAGTAACGGACGGCAGTGCCAGCCACGCGCTCAACTCGGTCAATCGCTACAGCGATCCCAAAGGCGACAACCTGACGCTGTTCACTCCCGATCTTGGCAGTGCCATCACCCTGCCGGGCAACACTATTGCTCTGCTCAAAGCCGTTCAAGGTAGTGCCAATACGTACGTTGTGCAATCTGTATCGACTAACGCAACCACACTACCAGTTCTCAGCGGTGAAGAGGCACTCGTGGGGGGTAGCAATGCCGGGAGTTGGCTGGCCGCCAATGTACATGCCAATGACCATATCACGGTCGCTGAACAGGTTTCCCCCGACAACAATCTTGTCAACGCAGTTGGCGGCGGCGCAATTCTCGTCAAAGATGGCGCGATCTACGATGATCCCAGTTCGATTGCGCAAGGTGAGAAGAACGTCCTGAACCCGATTACCGCAATTGGCGTTACGAAAGATGGCAAGCACGCGTTCATGGTCGTCATCGATGGGCACGAGTCGGGTACCAGCAAGAGTCGTGGGGTCACGCAGCCTGAAATGGCGGGGTACTTGATTGCCCACGGGGCATACCAGGGGATGATGTTCGATAGCGGTGGTTCGTCGGAGATGGTGGCCCGCCTCCCTGGTCAGCAGCAGGTTTCGGTCATCAACACCCCATCCGATGGACACGAGCGCCCGGTGGCTAACGGCCTGTTTGTATATAGCACCGAGCGTACTCCTGCGCCAGCAACATCGGTTGTGGTCAACGACGGTCATCCCTTGACGATGTTGGACCACACCACCATTCCGCTCTCCACCTATGCGCTGGATGCACAGGGGAACCCGGCCTCCACACACGTCGAAGTAACAGTTTTACCGCACCAGCTCGCCAACGTGAGCAACGGCACCATTACTGCGCAGGCCAGCGGACACGGCTTGCTCGTTGTACAATCGGGAAAAGCACGCGCCGTTGAACCGCTACACATCGTCGATCACCTTGCCGCACTCGCGGTCTCACCCAACACGGTCGATCTAGCAAATGGTCAAACGCAAGCGTTGCAAGTCACAGGCACAGCGTCCGGTGGTGCCACGGTTCCTGTTCCAGCACAGGCCATCAAGTGGAGCATCAGCCCGGCGTCACTGGGCAAGATTGATGCAGCGGGAATCTTCACGGCTTCAGGCTCGACGGTTGCCCTGGGAAAGGTCACGGCCAGCATTGGCGGAGCCAGCGCGACCTCCAGTATCGCCGTGGGTCAAACACCAAAGGACATCTCTAGCTTGACCGATGTGAGCAAGTGGAGCGTTACCAACCTGTACATGAGCAACTACCCCAGGACCGTGCCGAGTCCTGGGCCACAATCCGTCTCCACGGGAAGTATTGCGCTCAGCACAAGCGAAAAACACCAGCCGAGCGATAGCGGTTCAATGGACCTGCACTATAACTTTCCAGCAGGCCAGCACGTCTATGATCTGAACGCTTATCCAAACGATCTGAACGAGATCCAGGTTCCGGTCATCAATGGCAATCAGCCACCAACCTCAATTGGCATGTGGGTCAAAGGCAATCCAGGCCTGGTGAATGGTAGCAGCAAGCCCCTTGATCCGGGCACGCTCACCTTTACGCTTGGTCTCTTTGGCGCGGATAATGCCACCGTCAAATTTTATCCGACCGCGCTCAATTTCGATGGTTGGCAGTTTGTCACGGCGCAGCTTCCGCAGGGCCAATCGTATCCGTTGCGCTTCAACTACCTGGGCATGGTGATTATCAATCCGGCGACGAACATGAGCGGCGATATCTACATCAGTGATTTCCAGGCGCTCTACTCGCCACGTGCGCCCAAGCCCTACGTCTACCATCCACTGCCCAACAACCCCTCGTGGCTACAGTATGTGGAGAATCCTTCCGACTTCAGCAAAGCCGGGACAACAATTGCCAGCCTGGACGATTCACACGTGCACGCCGACGATCCCAATTCTACGGGTAGCGTTGCGCTCAAACTGGTGGGGCAGCAACTTAAACAGCTTCCAATACAAGCTCAACCGAAAATGGTACAAACGCAGGGTGACATGAGTGATACAGGTACCACGACCAACTTGCAGTACATGAAAACGCTGCTCGATGGTTTTGGTGTGCCCTATCACGAGGCGGTAGGCAACCATGAAATCACGCAAGGGGCCGATCCCGAAAACAAAAACTTCACCTCGATTTTCGGACCAACCCACTACGCCTATAGCAATGGGCAGGCCAATTTCATCGTCGCTGATAGCTCCC
>DATAYF010000069.1:0-14743 GCA_036272735.1 Ktedonobacteraceae bacterium | reverse complement strand
GTAGTGAGTGATGACGCACAGGCGCAGCGGCTCCTGGTAAATGCCATACCAAGTGAGTAGGTTTGGCCCTCCGATGTAAGCAGTTGCCCTCCCATGTGAGCACGGGTACAAACTTTCCTGGAGAAACCGCTCCCCATGTATGATTGGCGAGAGAGAAGAAAGGACTACGAGATCAGGAGTATCCTTCTCGAAGACGAGAAGAGACAGGCAGCCGTGAATCTGTCGCTCCCCATGAAGCGTGGACTTCCTCAAGATGATCGAGATCCGGTTGCCTGTTCAACTCGCCGAAGATCCAAAACGGGATCAAAAGCCCTCATCACGAGTGAGCTTGCATACATGGATGATCTTTCCACGAGTTGGCGACTCTTCCCCTCCTAGTGTATCAAAGGTGTCTCGTTTGTGAGAGGAGGAATACCATGAACGCTCTTTGCGTGGCTACCTGCCAGGATGCCACTCTGGGCATTGATGTCGCGCAAGCCCGCACTAGATGTCGCCTTGCTGCGGGATCAGCAGCGCTCCAAAGGCGTGTTTGCCAATACCGAAGCTGGCTTTGAGCAGCTGCTTTCCTGGCTCCAGACCCTGGGACTTGAGAGAGTCCCAGTCTGTTTAGAGGCCACCGGCAGCTATTCGGATGGGATCACCCGTGATCTCGTGGCCCATCAGTTTCCCGGAAGCCGTGCTCAACCCGGCTGTGCTGGTGGACTATCGCGAGAGCCTCAATGTGCGCAGCAAAACCGATGCCTTGGATGCTTTTCTGCTAGCTCGCTATGCAAAGGCTCGGCATCCCCGTGTGTTCCAGCCTTTGTCCGATGAGATCTTGCAGCTCCGTTCCCGAATCTGCTCCCGGCAGGATCTGATGCAAATGCGCATCCAGGAGACAAACCGCCTGCACGCTGCCCGTCTCGATCCGCAGATCGTGCCGATGGTGCAGGAGCATGTCTCCCGCTTGACGGACTGGCAACAGCAGATCGAAGCGCGCATCCAGCAACTGCTTTCCACTTCTGACTCCTTGCGCGCGCCGTGGGAGCATTTGCAGACCATTCCGGGCATTGGCTGGTATGCCGCGGCTTGCCTCATCGCTCACCTTGGGGAGATCCGACGCGATCCTCCCGTGGGAGCCGTTGTCTCCCTCGCTGGGTTGAGTGTGCGGCAGAAGCAATCGGGCCGTTCGGTCCATCAGCATGCCTGCATTGACCGGCATGGTCGCCAGAGTTTGCGTTCCCTGCTCTACCTCTGTGCGATGGCGGCACTGCGAGCCAGTTCTGAATGTCGAAGCTTCCAGCAGCGCATGCTCGACGCGCGCGCAAGCCGGGCAAAGTGGTCATGACCGCTTTATCACGCAAGCTGCTCCATCTGGTTTATGGAGTCTGGAAGCACCAGCAGGACTACGATCCGACGAAGGCTTTCCCGGCCTAAATCTTGCTTCAGCCTTCCTGGCTGATTGTCTCCTGCTGATTGGCTTTACCGCCTCTCAGTTGCCTCCGCTTTGCCTTTTTTTGGCTCATCCTTTCTCTTTGGATGACCTTGACATTCCATCACGGGATCATCTAGGGTATCAGCAGAGCATGTTGTAAATAAATTGGTAAGTTGGGTCAAATATGGGTTTAACGCACCCTTAGTGAAAAGGGACAATCTTCTCTTCAAGAACCTCTTTCTTTGTGCTCAGATCTCACATAAACTCAGCATTCACCAGGAGTTTGCCAGACCAACCGATTCCCAACATTTACACATCAATCCTGATTCTGTCGTTTATCATCGAGAATGTTATAGAAGCCAAGGACCAGGAGTAAAGAAAGTTCAGGGATCTCTACGGCCTGTGGGTGGATCTGAACGGTCGACTTGTACGAGAAGATCCTCATAGCCGAGAATTGGACATAGGCAGTCTGGCTCGTTGGGTCTGTCCAGGCTTTCTGGGTTCCCCAAAAGTTGACCTTGCCCCACCTGAGTTCACGTCCATCAGGAAAAAAAAGCTGTCCGCGTGATCCGGTTGGTCCGGTCCACCATTTGGGTTGATAGGTGGCAAGAAGCGGCCCTTGCTTACCCAGGGTGAGAACACGCTTGAGACTACGCTTCTCTTGCCGTATCCAGAGTGTCCCTTCTGGGACGAGACCTTTGTCTATCTCATATGTTGCCAATGTGGTTCCGTCCGGTGCAGTGAGAACGTAACGCGGCTTAAAAAAATGGTCGTGGTGAGGAATCCAGACCAATGTCTGTCCAACAAAGGAATGCAGGAAGGATGTCATGAGAATCTTGCTCCTTTTCATCCTAACTTACGTATGCACCTGCTCGCGTGTTGCACTTTCCAGGGCATTTACCAACTATTTCTTGACGTTCATTGTGCTTGTAGTCTAGTACTCAGTCCAGAGGGATTTTGACAATCAGGCAGGGTTCTGTACGAGCACTGCTTCTCCCCCGCTCCAACCTTCGTCCCCTCAGCGCATGAAGCGACACGACGCCCTTGACATCCTTCACCTCTTCGTGTATTATTCAGTTGTACTTAGTAAGTAGCACAATACATATTGTCACTGAGTACGGAAAGGAGGATAGTCCAACATGCCCACTGACTTTGCTGACCTTGGCCGCTTCACCGACGTCTCGCTGCTTATCCTGCTCAGCCTCGCAGATGGCCAGAAGCACGGCTACGCCATGATCGAGGACATCGGCCGCTTCAGTGGGACGGTCTTGGAGCCAGGCACGCTCTACGGTGCGCTCATGCGCCTGGAGAAGAAGGGCTGGATCGAGCCGCTTCCCGCCGAGGACCGCCGTCATCCCTATTGCTTGACGTCCACCGGGGCCGCAGCGTTGCGTGAGCAACTCACTACCCTCCGACGCATTGTTACTACCGGCGTCGTGCGGCTGGCGCTCGAATAAAGGAAGGAGCATTGCATGATGCACAGAGAGGACCAACCAGCCACGCAGAGGCGTCAGTTGCCTGCGTCATGGATACAGCGATTGGCGCAGCGGCTTCTGTATCTCTATCCCCGCGCTTGGCGCGACCGCTATAGCGACGAGGTAGCTTCCGTGCTGGCTGAGCATCGCGTGACGTACTGGACCGCGCTCGATATCGTCCTGGGCGCCCTTGACGCCCACTTACACGGGGACCTGCTCCCCAGGAGGTTAACTTCCATGGCTCACCGCATTCGCAGCAGCGAAATCACCATCTTTTGCGCCTTCGTGCTCTTCTGCATCGCCTGGCTGCCGCTCAGTCTCGTGCGCGACCCGCTACCTGTCTGGGAGGCTGCTGCGGCCGCACATCCTGAGTTGCTCATCGCGCTTATTCTCCTGGGTCTCGCCGCCCTCGTCGCGCTCCTGGCCATCCTCGTGGGAGGACTCCCACTCCTGGCCGCCGCACTCACCCAATCAATCGTCGCACGCCGCTGGAGACTGCTCGCGCTCTTCGCTGTTCCATTGCTTGCCGCAGCAGCACTCGTCGTCGTCAAGCTCGACGACATCCAGTGGTCCAGTGTCTCGCAATCGGGTGTGCTGCTCATGCGTCAGCCCATCGCACTCCAGGTCGGCCTGATCTTCCTGCCCCTTGTCGCGATTGGGGGTAGCGCCGTGGCAATCGCGACGGCGATCGGGCGCAGCGAGTTGAGCGTAGACAAGTTCCGATTTGCCTTACTGCCCGCTGGTGTGGCCACCGTTGCGCTCGCGCTTGGTCTGCTAGGAGCCATCGCGCTCACAGCGCTCCACTTCGCCGAGACACCGCCGGTCAGCGCGTGGCTGCCGCTGCAGGCGGGAGGACTGCTCCTGATGCTTGCTGCCGTTGTTCTCGCGGCCCTCGCACTGCGGCATGGTATCCACGCTGCGCGTGGCGGACAGTGATTGAGCGTGGCAACGCATGGAGGCGCGTCGAGTTGCTTTGGACTGAGGACCAGGAGTCCTCAGTCCAGTTGGGCAACCTCGTCCGACTCCGGCGCAAGCTGGAGGAGTCGCCGATTATCGAGACGTTACCAGGATTCGGGTATCGCATCGTGGATCAGCCTGCCGAGGAGTGCGAACGATTATCTTGGATGAAGCGCAGCATCTTCTCAAGCTGGCCAGTGGCATCAAGATGATTGACCAGCTTGATTGGCTCAAAAGTATGACGAATACCACGGGTGCCCTGCATATTTTAACGGGTACCTACGAATTGTTGCCCTTGCGCAATCTCAATGGGCAAGCCGCCAGGCGGGGACTGGAAATCCACTTCCCGCGCTATCAATTTCAGCATGAACCCGATCAACGAGCGTCCCAGCGCACTCTGCTGACCTTGCTGCAACAGATCCCTCTCAAGGTCGAGATCAAGCCGCTGGTCGATCAGTGGTCGTATTTCTACGAGCGATGCATCGGCTGTATTGGCGTCTTGAAAGACTGGCTCGTGCGCGCGCTGGCTGCAAGTCTAGCTACTGGACAGAGTGAACTGCTCCTGGAACGCATCCAGGAATGTGCGCTTCCGATTGCCCAATGCGAGAGTATGGCACTGGAGGCGGCGGCAGGGGAGCAAGAACTGCATTACACGGCAAGTCGCCAACAGCATTTGTGGGCGCTGCTAGGAATGAAGCTGAACCAGGATATGATCCAGCAGCAGGTTCAACCCATCTCAGGAGAAGACGTGCAATCCCTGCCAGACGAAGCGACGACAAGGCAGAAGTCTCGTGTGGGCGAACAACAGCCCGTCCGCCTTGAGGTGGGAGAACCCCTAGAATGCCGGTCGAGAAATCACGCAGCCTCCTGAAGCTCCGCTGAGAGTTGCTGGGAACGAGCCAAAACATGTAAATTGTGGACGACAGCGCAACGGCGCAGATCGAAGAGGTTCTTGCGCAGGCCGCGATAGCGGGCGCGTCGTCCTTGCCATCGACCGACATGGGCAAGTGTATGCTCAACGGCCACTCGTTCTCGTAGTTTGGCACGCCCCTGCGAGGTCTGTTGACGTTGGCGTAACTCGATGAGCAAGGCTTCATCGGGATGGATACTCACACTGCGTCCCCTGGAACTGGTAGTGCATTGGACTTTTAGGGGACACTGAGCACAGATCTCTTTGGGGAAATGGACTACACCACCGGGAACAAAGGGCATCTCCTGCTTGGCGGGACATTGAATGGTTTGTCGTTCCCAATCCAGAATGAAGGTTTGCTTGTGAAAACGTTCGCCGTTGCGAACTGGCCAGGCTTTGCAATAGATTTCCAGTTCACTGCTGCGCTCACGGATCAGGTGGCTGCTTAAATAAGCTCGGTCGATATGGAGTTCTTTTAAACGTGTTCCTTGCTGCTCCAGATCTGCGCTGATCGCTTCGGTCACACTCGCTTCTGGCGCATTCGCTGGCGTGATCCCCACTGCGCGGATGAGACCCGTGTCCAGATCGTGCAACACATGGCGCTTGTATCCATCTACCCGCACACTTCGACTTTTGCGTCCGTGGCGCATCTCGGCGTCTTCAATACTGATACGTCGGCCTCTCGCCACTCCCTTGATTAAATTCACCTTCCCTTTCTCATCGACTTCGACATCTTGCGCCTCGACTTGTCGTGCAAATGGAGAGGGACGACCTGGCCAGTTCCGCTTCGTTTTGTGGCAAGGTCTCTACCCAGGTTTCCACCACCTGCAATACCTTTAAAACCAGGCCCAGAGCCTCCTCGCGCTGTCCAAGCTGGTCTCAGTCTTGATCGAGTGCTGCCTTCAGGCTGGTTCCACATACTACTTCCGCTCCTGCTTCTTGTCCTACCTCGGCCAATGCTCTCCCTTGTTGATCAGCTACAACCTGCATAACCTTTTTGAGTGCATGTCCGATCAGGTTGTAGGTATCCTCAACTCGTCCAGCTCCCCACAATGGACTGCTATCCAGGGCAGCGCGTAGTGGTCGCGGGCCAAATGTCTGGCTTTGGCCTGCAACCTCAATGGTTCGTTCGATCAGTCGTCGGTCCATTTGTCCTTCAATGAGCCGCTGGCGGAATGCCACCAGGGTCCCTTTGCTAAAAGGAGCCTGATCGGTGTCCAGACAATCCAGCACCAACTGCCACCGGCGATCCATGAGGGTCGCTTCGATTACTTCATCGTCAGACACTCCGGTATACGCTTGCAGGATCGTCGCTAGGGCCAGTTGGGCTGGCGCTCTAGGTGGCTGTCCCCGGTCGACTTTCCGGTAGAGACCTGCCAGTTCTCGTTGGAACTGTTCATCCAACAGTTCGTGCCGATGCTGGCGTAAGAAGATGAACAGTTTGGCTTTCCGAATCCGTTTTAAGATCTGCTCTTCTTGCATGGATAGTTCCACTGGTGGTAGCCAAAACGATGGTTGCATGCTTCCTCCTGGAAGGTATGACTTTGCAAGGGTATGGGGACATCTTGCTAAAGTGTTTGCAGCACAATTGCTCACAATTTGGGAGGCACAAGAGAGCCAGCTTAGAAGCTTTGCTTTCACCTTGCCCTTTACTCGCATGGAGCACAGAACTTCTTCATGCCCAGTGACCGATTCATTGCCTAGCCGTTCGTAAACCAACTCGAAAATTCACCGTCCATTTGCTTCGTTTGCTGCGCATCCTGCGCTCTGTTCTTCCAGTACCGCATATTTTCGTCAGCCTGCTGCTGTGTCCAGATGCCCCTGCTGACCATCTGATCACTGGCCACCTGTAAGGCGTTGATCTCAGTAGGGAACACTTGCCCGCGCGCAATACCCTGTGCAACCATTACTTGGTACAGTGATGTATATGGCTCGGATACTCTCGCTCTTACCTGAGCGACGGTGAGGTGCAGTCTCTGGGCGATTTGTTCCTTAAAGATTTCTCGATAGGCCGATGGCAATGCTACTGCAGGAGTGCCCTCTATCACTCTCGTGCTAGAAGGCACACTCCCACCAGTCCCGTGTAACACCTGCTGCACGCCCATATGCCTGGCAGCGAAGAGGAGCAGACCTCCTACCAGGATGACGCCTCCCAGCAAGAGCAAGAACGCGAGAAGCTAACGCGATCCTGATCTTCGTTGCTCTTTGTCTCTGTTGAATTTACTCTCAAACATCGTCTGTCCTTTCTGTGGTATGATGCATCTTTTTTCTTGTTCACCTTCGTCAAACGGTGCCTACTCATAGAGCAGCGTCTCACGAATGCGCACCTGCGAGGCAGAGAGAGCCGGACCACAGCTCGAAATGCTCGCAATGCCAACGATGAAAAGCAGCGTCGTCAGGAGAAACACCGGATCGATCGATACGTCGTGCGGTCCCAGGAACATGCTCAACAGGCGCATGATGGCAATTCCTCCCGGCAGCCCGAGGATCACTCCCAGCCCCCAGGCGAGGATCGCCAGGGCTAGTCCCTCGATACAGAAGACGAAGCCAACATGCCAGCCGGTTGCTCCCAGCGAACGCAGAATGCCAATTTCCAGGCGCCGTTCGAGCACGGATGTCGCGATCGTCAGCGCCAGACTCACGAGTCCGATGAGGGCCAGCAGGATCGCTATCGCATAGAACAGGCTGTAGATGGTCGGCAGCGGATCTACCACCCCCTGGAACAGATCCTGATAGGTCCGTACACCTGCATTTCCTAACCCATCGCGCACCAGGATCGCTCTGATTTGTGCTTGCAGCTGCTGTAACGCCTGGGCCGAGTGGTCGTACGTATGGATCAGCACGCGATCTGCGTAATCCGCGGGTTTATGCAGCACTCTGTTGAGCGTCTCAGGTGTGGTGAAGGCTTCACCGAGCGGACCGGTGGGGTCATTACTACCAGAGAGATAGTCCACATTATGCACCACGCCCACGACGGTCCAACTCACCTGCCGCGTCTCCGCTTGGGGCGTCTGGATATCTACTTGCATAGACAGATGTTCACCCACCTGCAAACCGAGTTGTTGCGCCGCCGTATCATTGATGACGATGGTTCCCTGCTCGCGCGGCCGCAACCAGCACCTAGCCACGAGGAGCGGCTGGTATCGATCCGCCGGCACCCCGGTCAGGAAGAGGTGTCACTATGCAATGGTGGCATCTCCGAACACAACGGGAACCACACTCTTGACATTGGGGAGCGACTGAATGGTGCTGTCCACCGGCTGCGAATGCACCATGTTCCCAGCATCTCCCAAATCGATTCGGAGGTCAGGATTCTCAATGGGGCTCAACTCCTGCGCGAGGGCCGTACCGAGGGAGGTGTTGGTGATCTGCACAGCCAGGAAGACTGCACAGGAGAGGGTGAGGGCTAGTAACGTCAACGTTGCCCTCGCTGGCTTGCGAAAAAGACCGCGCACCGCCAACCAGGTAGTCTGCGGCACCCAGCGAAGTCGGTATCCCCAGGCGTATCTGTGCCTGCCAATGCCCGCCTGGACACCGTAGGCGGACATAGCCTCACGAACCGTTATGCGTGTGCCGGTCCATAAGGGCCACAGGGCAGAGAGCTGCGGAATCAGCAGACCTACGGCGATGCTTGTGATTGGCACCCACAGTGAGACATGGAACGGTCCTGCATCCAGCAAGGCTCCTGGTCCTACATCCACCTGCACCGTCTCCGCCATCCGCGAAGCAAGTTGATAGCCGGCCAGGAGCCCCAGGGCCAGGCCCAATACTGTCCCAACGATACTGTAGATCCCCACCGTAAGCAAGTAGCTGCCGACAATAGGGAGCCGGGTTCCACCCACCGCCTTCATCGTGCCGACGATCTTCACCTGTTCGGTGAGCAAAGTGCTGACGGCATTAAAGATCATCACGCAGACCAGCAGCAGTGAGAGACCAGTCAGGAGCTGGATCACGATGAGCGGACCGGCGACCGAAAGCTGGAGGTCTGCATTCCCAGACGAATAGCGCCAATTCGATCCTTTCTCATCTATCCGCAGGTGCGCGTTTTCCAGGAGTCGCGTGATCGCCGTATAGGTTGATGCGACGTGAGTATCAGGAGTTTTGACCAGAATTTCCGTCGCAGATCCGCTCCTGCCGGTTGAAGACGCTGTGGACGCAATCTGGGCTAATGCAGCGGGACTCATATACCCAATGGGATTGGCGAACAGGCCTTTCACAGCAATCCCTCGTGTACGCGACAGGCCAACAACGCGCAAAGATACCAGGTGCCCATCCGGTGCTGTAACGGAGACCGTACCACCCAACGTGGCCGGATATCCCTCCTGCAGATTTCTCGTGTCCAACACAATTTCTCCACGACCTGGTAACCGACCGTCCGTGATCTGAAAGGGCCATAACTGGATGTGTTGCATGTCTGCATACGCAAAAATCTGTAGCGTGTAATTCTCTGCCTGCCCGGCGAATTGCCAGGGGGTCGTATATACAGTGCGGACCTGAAATTGCTGTACGTCTGGCATATGCTGGATAGTTGAGGCCACCGATGCGGGAAGCGTGTTCACCTCGATGACAATATTGGGAACAGCCTGCGGGTCCGTACTGTAGAAGAACGCTCCCCCAAGCTGGTCGCTGGCCTGGGTAACGGCAGTGATGCCCAAAACCCCTATCAGAATCCCCAGGATCATCAACAGGGTCCGCCCTTTACGCCGGGTCACGTCGGCGAGCGACTTGCGTGTCAATGCGTGCATGGTCGACCTCCATCCGTGCATGAGTGGGTAATAGGAGCCTGGGCATGGTCGCTGCCAATGATGCGGCCATCGAGCAAATCAATGCGTGCGCTGGCCTGGGCAGCCAGGTCGGGGGCATGTGTCACGTAGATGACGGTCTTGCCGTGCTCTGTCAGGCCTGTCAGTGTCTCAAAGACCTGGTGGGCCGTGCGGGAATCCAGGTTGCCCGTAGGTTCGTCGGCGACGATGACCGGGGGGTCGTTGGCGATGGCACGAGCAATGGCCACACGCTGCTGTTCTCCACCAGAGAGTTCGCTGGGCAGGCGATGAGCCAGGTCCTGGATGTGCGCCAGTTCCAGGCAGACCATCGCACGTTCACGCCACGCTCGCCGTTTTACTCCTCCCCCTCCCCCTAGTTCGAGTGCCAACAAGACATTTTCCAATGCGGTCAGCGTCGGAATCAACTGAAAAAACTGGAAGACGATCCCCACATGCTTGCCCCGCCAGCGCGCCAGGCCATCCTCGCTCATCATGCGCAGTTCTTGCCCGGCAAACAGGACGCGTCCGCTCGTCGGGCGATCAATGCCTGTCAGCATGTTGAGAATGGTCGATTTTCCACTACCAGAAGGCCCGTTAATGGCGAAGAGGCTCTCGGCGGGTACAGTAAAGGTGATATCATCCAGTATCACGGTCTTTCTGATGGGCGAGCCGATGACCCGCGAAAGATGTTCGACCTGGATCAGTGGTGGCGGCGCAGCAACGGAAGTCTGCTGCTGACCTGTCAGTGATGGTTGCATGCCTGTTTCTCCTTCTTTCTTTCTCTTGCTGTGCAGAGCGTGCAATAGACGATGCATTCATCGACAGATTGCACTGCTTTGAGTCTAGCCGATCACCCTGGGAGATCGCATCGTATAAACGCGAAGTCAACCATCGTACAAAGAGGAAGTCGGCCATCGTACAAACGTACGTTTCCTCCCAGGTAAGGGGCGTGCTATACTCCAGGTGGGAGGGTGTGAACAGGAGACGAGTCGGTTCCCGGTTCCCATGGAATTCGCGGCTGGACCGGCGATACGTACAGAAATGAGGAGGACCGCCATGAATGATGTTCGTAGCAGGTTTCCCTTGCATTGGTTGCTCCACAGATGGCGCCACCTTAAGACATTCCGTCTCAGGGGATGGGGCCAACGTACAACCATGCCACAAGAGCGTTTTCGTGCCGAGGGCTTGCTCCGCTGGTATCTCCTCTTGTGGGTGTGCCTGGTATATGTCTGGGGATGCTCAGAGGTCTGGACCTGGGGGGAGGGGGTAATGGCGAACTGGGATGCCTGTCTGGCACATCAAGCGATACCGCAGCTATGCGCGAAGCTCCGGTTGCAGCAGCACACGCTGTGGTGGATAGCAGCTCCTTCTTCTTCTCTCCTGGCTGTCCTGCTCCCATCTCTCGTCGCGCTCACCATACTCCTGCTGTTGTATGGAACACTGCTCTGGAGAGGCTTATCGGGAAAGAGCAAGCGGCAGTTCACCTGGCTCCTTTTACTTGTCCAAGCAATGCTCGTCCTGGCTGTAGGGGCCGTCGTGCCACAGGTAGACGTGGTGGTGATGCTGGGTCTTTACCTCGCGCTCATCCTCGAAGCTTTTACCATGCTCAGACAGGTACGCGTTGCCATTGCCGTCGGATGTGGCGCTCTCCTGCTTTGTATGCTCGCGCTCACATTGATCTGGAAACAATCGGATGTGGCATGGGCCACCTATCCCGTTGTGGGAATGGTTGCGGCACTGGTCCTGTTTGTGATCGGCTTCCTCATGGTGTACATGCGACTGGTACGTGCTCATGAACAACTCGCAGCGGCTCATGCCCAGCTTGCGATTTCTGCCGAGCGGATCGAAAAACTGACGTTGCTCACCGAACGACAGCGCCTGGCGCGGGAATTGCATGATACCCTGGCACAGGGGGTAGTCGGACTCACCCTCCAACTAGAAACGATCGATGCACTCCTCACAGAAGAACAATCCAGACAAGCACAAGAGATCGTCCAACAGGCCATGCACCGCGCGCGTGCGACCCTTGCCACTGCGCGTGGGGCTATTGACAATTTGCGATCGGCAACACCCGACGTACCTGCGTTCCGCGAGGCCGTGCAGGAAGAAATTCATCGCTTTACCACGACGACAAGCATCCCATGTCGTGCTGAACTGCACGCCCTGTCCCTGTTTCCTCTCCCTCTTCAAGAGCAACTGCTCCGAGTCATTGGGGAAGGATTGGCCAACGTCGCTCGCCATGCTCAGGCCCACTATGCGTGGGTCCGCATGTTCCAGGAGCAGACAACGCTCACGATTGAAGTGGGTGATGATGGCATTGGTTTTGATCCCATGGCCACAGCGACGCTGGCAGGGCACTATGGGTTGCAGGGCTTGGGTGAGCGTGCCCGCCTGCTTGGCGGACACCTGGAGATCCAGAGCGCACCGGGAGAGGGAACGGTCTTGCGCTTCTCCCTCCCGCATATGAGCGAAGAAAGCAAAGAGCCTTGTGTCAAAGCTGCAGTGCTCCCTGCCGGTGAAGGAATGCGTGAGGAGGTGTGAGATGAGTGAGCAGAACACCCCCATTCGGGTCGCAGTGGTTGACGACCACCTGGTCGTGCGGGAGGGATTGCGCATGATGCTGGAGGTGGCAGGAAAGGGCAGTTTTGCCCTGGTCGGCGATGCTGCTGATGGAGGGACTGCGCTCCGCCTGGTGGAAGAGACCCAACCCGATGTGGTCCTCATGGATCTGCGCATGCCTGGCATGGATGGGCTGGAGGCTATCGAACAGATGCGAAGCAGGTGGCCTCACATCGCAGTGGTCATCCTGACCACATACAACGAAGATGACCTGATGCTGCGCGGATTACGCGCCGGGGCCTGTGGCTATTTGCTCAAAGATACCACGCGTGAGACCTTGTTTCATGCCATTCGGACGGCGGCCCGTGGGGAGACCTTGCTCCAACCTGACATCATGGTCCGTATCCTCTCCTATACAGCCTCCGCTTCTCCAGTCAAGACACCAGAGTACGCAGAGCTGACCGAGCGCGAACGCGACATTCTTGCAGGAGTGGCCCGAGGCGAGCGCAGCAAGGAAATTGCCCGTCGACTCGGTATTACCACGCGCACTGTCGCGACCCATCTGACCAATATCTACACGAAACTGGACGTGGATTCACGTGCCTCGGCCGTGGCGACCGCCATGGAACGCGGGCTACTCCCGCGACAAGGGGGAACCACCGACGATGTGTAATGATGAGATGATCTCGTAGCTTGCTCATTTATGAAGAGTGACGTTGTAATGCAGCAAATGGAGTAATATTTTGCAGCAGGCAGAGAAACCCCATTCTTTTTCTCCGCTGCAGTGTTTATGTGAGTTCTTTGGCAAGATGTCTTCTATAGAAGCAAGGTTAACGTGGCACATGTTCCTCGCCAGAAGTGTCCACATAACCTTACAAATACGTGTTTGCTGCATTGCAAAGTCTGAATCCGCACCCCCCTTGCCCTTTGGGTTTTCTTGAACTAACCATACTCGGCTTTTTCTGCTAATCCCATTACTTGACTGACGCTCTAGACAAAGGGAGTACGGAGAACTGTTCTTTTTCTGGGACAGTCGTGGAGCTTCAGTCAGCACAAATCCGAGCGATAGGAGTGGAGAAACTCCAGTGTCCGGTCTGCGGAGCAGCCAGAAAGGCGACGATTCGGGGAGAACTCGTCATCTATTCCCCTCACACGCCGCTGCGCATGACACGTGCGAACAAAGGCCCTCTGTGGATCAGGCAAGGGACAACCTGGACCAAGAGGTAGCGAGGAGCGCAGTGTACGCTCCTCTTGTCCGCTGGCTAGCCGGACGACAGTCGTCAGGAGTAGCTCAGATCCGGCATCCAGTCGGTCCCGCGCCCTTCGGGTGTGAAGTCAAAGAAATTCCACTGCGGAGCGATGGAATCGACGTGGCGCGATTCCTGCCCAGGCTCAGTTGGCGCGTAGAGAAGCTCCGAACCCCAGAAATGGCGGATCACTTCGCCCTCGCGCCGGAACACGTTGAGCATAGGCATTTGGGCTCCCTCTGCGTTCTCGCCGAAGTAGTCGCGGTTGTAGGTGGTACCAGCCGAGGACAGCAAGGGCAGCCGTCGCCAGCCGCGCGCTTGCGCATGGGTCAGGATGTGGGGAAGTTCCACCTTAGCCACGACCACGAAATTGACGCGCTGCATGATGTGCTGGGCGGCCCCGTCCAATGCATCGAGTATGGAAGTGCAGTGTGGGCACGGCAGCTCTTCGTCGAGCGAGCGTGGGAACATGAAGCTGTAGATCAGCAACGTGTCTTTACCGGACACGAACAGCTCTGACAGTCGCACCTCGGTCGGGATGCCGCTCTTTCCTGCCTGCTGGAATATGTAGTTCTGCGGGACAATCCCGCCAGGCGGCAACTCGCGACGGGCCTCAGCTACCTCTTCGGTGATCCGGCGCAGCTCGATCTCCTGCTGTAGGAGTCGATTGCGCGCTGTCCGGTATTCGGGGGATTCACCTGGAAACGAAATGTTCATCATTCCTCCTCTCGTACACTCTTCTCACGCATTCAGACATGCAAAAGCAGACTTCACTGCTCTCGTGTAGTTTTCCATGGCAAAGCCATCAAAAGCCATCAAGCTTCGACAAAGCACATGTGCCACAATGGAGGTATGGGCATCTTCCTCTTGCTGCGAACTCCCCATGCATGAGGGCGTTACCTCCTTGTTTTGTGCCTGTTCCCTTATCCTAGCATGTGCAAGCAGCAAAAACTTCTCCGATCTTGCTCTTTTGGCCATGCGGAATTACCGCAGCGCATTCCAAAACAGGCTCTTAGATAGTGTCTTACTCCCATGACAGTCGGGCGGCGAAGGCCTTTCCGATGAGCTTATTTGAACGCGCGAAAGAGGTGCTACCAAAAAAAGCGTACTTTACGTGGCTGTGCTTGTGTATGGGTTAGATACTGGAAGGGAGAGAGAGACCATAGAGAGCTTAGAAGAAGGAGCAAGCCGAGATGTTTCGTACTCGCCTGTATCGAGATGATCCTTCCAATCTCACTGATGCGCAGTGGAAAATCCTGAAGCCCTTGATCCCGCCGATCAAGCCTGACGCAGCCTTTTCCTTACACGCGAGGCGTTCTCTGGTCGATGCTATTGTGTACGTCAGGCGTCGTGGCTGTCCCTGGCGTGCTTTGCCTCATGACTTTCCCGCCTGGCAGACCGTCTCCCATTCCTTTCGC
>DATAYF010000068.1:0-9025 GCA_036272735.1 Ktedonobacteraceae bacterium | reverse complement strand
TGATGTATCGGTCAGTGAAACCAAAGCTGGCATTCCGCAAGGGAGACCAGAGCTGCGGCCGAGGCCAGATACAAGCCCCTGCGTGAACGCATGGGGTATCTGACTATGGATTTCACCTGTATGATGATAAGGCCCCTGTTCAAGTAATTTGCTTGGAACAGGGGCCTTCTTTATTGCAAGTGGATTTAATCACCTTGTTGTGCTAATTTTGCTGCTTCGAACAATCCCGTATCTTTCGTAATATACAGGTGGCCGTGCGTATCAATTTCGCGCTGGATGTGCTCACGGAGTGCTGCAAGCCTCTCACCTGTGAGCAGGTGTTTGACGGGGCCTGCAGAGAGCATATAATCAAGCAGCGGCTCAGCCTCGGTCACGAGCAACGCATCCTTGAAAGGCTGTAGGGTGACATTGGCGAAATAAGGTGTGAGCAGATCTGCACCCTGTTCCAACCTGAAAGAGGTATTGGTGTGGGTATCTATATCCTGCCGGTTTTCTGCGGGGATGAATTGTTGCAGGAGCGTATCAGCTTCGCGCATATGGTTCTTGCCGTTGGTTGCGGCATAGAAATATCCGCCGGGCTTGAGCACGCGACTAATTTCAGATAGCGCCTGCGTAAGGTCCGGTACGTGATAAAGCATGTGGTTGGCGATGACGACATCAAAACTCTCGTTAGCGTACGGGATGGCCTGTATATCGATCATCTGAAATGAGAAATGCGGAAGCGTGCCCAGGTGATGTTTTTCTTCTTCGACCATACCAGACGAGAAATCTGAGAGCGTTACCTCCCAATCAGCGGGAATGCGATCCAGGTTATTGACCCATAGTTGGCCGGGGCCGCTGCCCAGTTCCAGCATGCGGCTACGCGACCCGGCCTCGGCCCGGATATGATCAAAGACCCAGCGCTGCCAATTATCCTTGTTCTGGCTAAAACGTTTATGAAGCTGAATGCGCGCATTCAGGTTGGAAGCATCCTTGTATTGATCGTGCAGGAGATAATTCGCGTCTGTGGATGACATGATAGACTCCTTTCGTGCTGCTATGTCGAGCGAGGACCGTGAATTAGCTATTGCCAGTTTTGATTATAGCACAGACGGTTCTTGTCGCTTGTACCAACGATGAGGCTGTCCTTTGAAGGATTCCCATAAGGATGCAACCTTTTGCAACGCGTGGCGTGTCAATAAGGTGCCACTGTACAACACAGCACAAGCTCAGACACATGCGTGCTCATCGACGAGGAGAAGCGATTATGGACAAGCAGGAAAAGCCGAAAGTATCAGCCGAGCCTATCCATCAGCCAGGCACGGGGAAGGCTGAGTCAAAGGCCAGACAAGAGGGGAAAGAGGCTGGGCGCTACGAGGTTGGCCCCAGGGGAAGAGCCAAACGCCCTGCCGCTAAAGCGACCGGGCGGCATTCCTCGGGTGTTTCACCCGTAGAGCCAATAGACCCCCAAAGCCCGAACTTGCAGCCTCCTTAATATGCTTGATAGTACGATTGGCCCCAATGGATGAGGTAATGGTTTGGCCAAGCCATTACCTCATCCATTGGGGTGTTTTGCATATGATTGCCTTCAATAAAATACGATGATATTTGTTATTCCAGGTTGCGAATATCTGGCACCAGCAGCGCAATCGCGGCTAGCACAAGATTTGCACCGCCAGCGATCAGGAAAACTAGTCCAGTCCCAACATGGTCTGTTATTATTCCGGCCAACAGGAAGCCCACTGGCAACAGGCTCCATGCTCCTAGTTGGTCGATGCTCGAAACTCTGCCTAGCATATCCTCGGGTACCAGTTGTTGCATTAACGTTACCCAGATAATGCCGAAGGCTCCCAGCCCAAAACCCAATAGACCAGTCGCGATACAGGCAATCACCGGTGCGATAGCATGAGGTTGCGGCAGACCCATCACAACTTGTGCGGCACTCGCCACGGCTATCGCTACGTAGGCCAGCACACCATGTTTAGGCATGTGGCTTACTTGCCCAACAATAAATGTCGCTGCGATTGAACCAATAGCCATCGCGATACTGAGCGTACGAAGTAATGCAAAACACAGATTGGGGCAGGGCAACCACACTCCTCACTGCTCATTAAACAGATGGTTTATAATTTACATAAATGAATAAATATATTGAGAATGAGAGAGGAGCGATTGAACAATGAGTACTAGTGTGGTTTGGAAACAGCCGGGTGCCTTTACCCTGGAAGAGCGCGAGCTTGCGAAGCCGGGGCCGGGACAGCTCAAAGTGCGCGTTGAAGCGTCGGGGCTGTGTGGCACCGATCTGCATATTGCCGCTGGCGAGGAGCCACGAGCAGAGCTTGACGTGGTGATAGGGCACGAATTTACGGGCACTGTGGTTGAGGTTGGTGAGGGGGCTGAGCAGTACCGCAGCGGGGACCGCGTGGTTGTCGATCCCAATATCCCCTGCCATACCTGCTATTATTGCCGCAGTGCGCGCCCGCACCTGTGCATACGGCCACAGGCGCTTGGCGTCACGCGCGACGGTGGTATGGCGCAATACGCCCTACTTCCCGCCGAGCAGGCGTACCTCATTCCGCAAGACCTGGCCGCACCCGCCGCCGCCTTGACCGAGCCGCTGGCCTGCGCACTGCACGCCGTCGACCAGGCGGGATTGCGCACGGGGCAGACCGCGCTGGTGCTGGGTGGTGGTCCGATGGGCGTGCTCTGCTCGATCCTGCTGATAGCCGGTGGCGCGGCACGCGTCATCGTGAGCGAGCAACAGGTAGCCAGGCGCGGACGCTTGAATACGTTTGGCGTCGAGTCTGTGGCTCCCGAGGATGTTCCACTGGAAGAGGCCGACGTGGTCATGGAATGCGTCGGACGACCGGAAACCATGCAGCAGGCGATAACAGCAGCCAGGCCGGGCGGTACCGTGGTGTGGGTTGGGGTCGCGCATCCCGCCGCAGTCGTGCCCGTCAAGCCCTATGACGTGTATCGCCGTGAACTGACGATACGCAGCACCTATACCAATCCATTCACGATGGAGCGCTCGATTGCCATGCTCTGCTCCGGTCGCATCGATTGGGAGGACATCGTCACCCACCGTTTCTCGCTGGAACAGTTCGATGAAGCGTGGGAGGCCCACAAACAAGGCGTGGGTCTGAAGGTATGCGTCGAACCCTAATAGAGGCAATACATACACATACACAATATATGTTTGATATTCATTTATGCGTGTTTATAGTAAAGCGCGTATCCTTATACAGAAGTACATAGAAGATGGTGTATGTGTCCCGGACACATACACCATCTTCTATGTACTTGTCGTTGTTTACAGGGAATATATCGACAATCATTGATGGTTGCATGCAATCACAGCTTGCTTGCTTATGGCTTAGGCTGGTTGCAACGTATGGGGGGTGCCACGCTCTATGCGTCGCACGAGCCAGATCAACGCCCCGATCACGATCAGCAGCGAGAGCACTTTAAACTCGAAGCCGAACAGTGGCAGCGCCTGCGCCGTAAATACCGCGCCAAATGTTCCGGCTATCGGCAGCACGCAGGTGGGGCAGCCAAAGGTCGCCAGGCCAAGGATCACGGTCGCGCCGGTGGAGCAGGCCGAACCAGCCACCAACGCGCTGCCGTTGCGATACTGGTCAACGGTGACCGCGATCAACAGTGCGGACAGGAAGGCATTGATGATATCCAGCACCGCACGGCCCAACGCGTACCACACGCCAAAATGGACCAGGAAGTATTGCAGCGGCTCCAAATGAGCGGAAAAGATGGTGAGATGCACCCCGCCCTGGCGCAGGTCAAAGAAGGTGTACAGCGCGAAGAACACAATGGTAAGCACCAGCGTAAGTAGCAGGTAGGGAGCTTTTTTCAGTGTCGTCAGCAGCGTTTGCATCGTATATAATCCTTGATAGAACCTCACAGTATCTACTCAATCACACGTGTTCCCTGCCAACAATTTACAGTTTTATCGTTCGATAAGCGAATCGTGACGCCCTCTATCAAGTAGGACCATTTGCCGAACCAGACCCAGCATTCTTATAAAGAACGTACAATAAAGACAAACAGGTATCAAAAGGAGAATGCTGCTTATGCTACACAAAAAGGCCCGGACCGATCAGCTCAGCGAGCGCGAACAATTGCTCGCACCGGCGTACGCGCAAATTCCAGATAATCAACCCATCCCGCGCTACCATATCCCACGCCAGGAGATAGCAGCGGACACTGCCTACCAGGTTGTGCACGACGAACTGATACTCGATGGTAATGCGCGACTCAATCTCGCTACCTTTGTCACCACCTGGATGGAACCGACCGCGCGCACCCTGATGGCCGAAACCTTCGATAAAAATATGATCGACAAGGACGAGTACCCGCAAACGGCCGAATTGGAGAAGCGTTGCGTCAATATGCTGGCGCACCTCTGGCACTCGCCTGCTCACGAGGACGCCGTAGGCTGCTCCACAGTTGGTTCCAGCGAGGCGTGCATGCTGGCCGGTATGGCGCTCAAGTGGAAATGGCGCGAACGCAGACGCGCCGCTGGCAAATCAACCGAGCGCCCGAACATGGTGATGGGCATCAATATCCAGGTCTGTTGGGAAAAATTTTGCCGCTACTGGGATGTTGAGCCGCGCCTGGTGCCGATGGAGGGTGAACGTTACCATCTGACGGCGGAAGAGGCCGTGAAGTATTGCGACGAGAATACCATTGGTGTCGTCGCGGTGCTGGGTAGTACGATGGATGGCAGCTACGAGCCAGTGCAGGCGATCAGCGATGCACTGGACAACTTGCAGCAGACGACGGGTCTGGATATTCCTATGCACGTCGACGCGGCCAGCGGTGGTTTTGTCGCGCCATTTATTCAGCCCAGCTTAGATTGGGATTTCCGGGTGTCACGCGTGCGCTCGATCAACGCCTCAGGGCACAAATACGGGCTGGTCTATCCCGGTGTTGGCTGGGTGGTCTGGCGCGAACCCTCGGACCTGTCCGAAGACCTGGTCTTCCGCGTCAACTATCTGGGCGGTGAAACGCCAACCTTCGCCATCAATTTTTCGCGTCCCGGCAGCCAGGTCGTGACCCAATACTACAATTTCTTGCGCCTGGGCTTCGATGGCTACCGGCGCATCCATCAAATTGCGCAGGACGTGGCGCTCTTCCTCTCTGAACATATCGCCCGGCTTGGCCCATTCCGCCTGCTGACTGATGGGAGCGACCTACCGGTCTTCTCCTTTGCGCTCAAGGATGGCGCGAATTTTACCGTCTTTGACCTTTCTGAACGCCTGCGCACGCGTGGCTGGCTGGTCCCCGCCTACACCTTCCCGAAGGACCGCGAAGACCTGGCGGTGATGCGCATCGTGGTCAAACACGGCTTTAGTCGCGATATGGCGAGCCTGCTGGTCAACGATATGCGCAACCATCTCAAGCACTACGCCGCGCACCCGCAAGTACAGCACAACAGCGGCTCCCCCGGCTTCAGCCACGGAGCCAGCGGAGAAGAAAAGAAAGCCCGTACCTAAAGCTGGATCAGCACGCCCTCGTTGGCGCGCAAATGGAGCACAGGCGTTTGCATGATCTCCTCGCGGTCCAGGTTGGTCGACAGGATCACGCGGCCCTGGACCGCGTCCGGCAGCTTGACCTCCTGTGCTTGATTTGAGAAGTTGAGTGCCACCAGCAGGCGTTGTTGCTCGTGCTGGCGCAGGTACACGAAGCAGGTGCTGTTCTCCTGGTCGAGCGTCTGGTATCCACCCTGCGTCAGGGCTGGATATGCGTGTCGTAGCTGCAGGAGCGTGCGTGTCAGCACGAGGAACGAGTGCGGGTCGTGCTGCTCGGTCGCGACGTTGTGCGTTCGGTAGTCGTCGGCGACGGGCAGCCAGGGAGCAACATCGGCCTCGGTGAAGCCTGCCTGCGCCTGGTCGTTCCACTGCATGGGTGAGCGTTCGGGGTCGCGGCTATGTTTGGGATTGTCCTTGCCCTGTGGGTCGTGCATCATCTCCGCTGGCACGTGCACATCCTCCATGCCCAGTTCGTCGCCATAATAGCAGGTTGGCGTGCCACGCAGAGTGAGCAGCAGCAGTTGGGCCACGCGGGCCTGTGCGCGTCCCACCCGTGTCGCGACGCGCGATCTATCGTGATTACTAAGCACCCAGTTCGGCCACGCTCCTGTTGGCAGCGCCGCCTCGTACTCCTCCACGATCTGGCGCACAACCTCTGCCTGCCAGTTTGCGAGCGTGACAAGCTGGAAGTTGAAAGGGAGATGTGCCTCGTTCAGCATCTCGCCACCGTAGTAGTTCACCAGGCGCGCTATCGGCAGGTAAATCTCGCCGATAAACACGCGATCACCGTAGTCGTCCACCACGCCACGCATCTCGCGTACTACCTCGTGTATGCCCGGTTGATCCTGCGTGTATGTGCCCAATTGATAACCAGCGGGAGCGTCGCCGGGCTGCCAATCGGGATTCGGCAGGTTGTCGCGGAACTGCTCGTCCTTGATGAGCATCCACAGCACGTCGACGCGAAAACCATCCACACCCCGGTCAAGCCAGAAACGCAAGGTGTCGTACATGGCCCGGCGGACCTCGGGATTGCGCCAGTTGAGGTCGGGCTGCTTGATATCGAACATGTGCAGATAATATTGCCCCGTCTGCTCGTCGAATTGCCAGGCCGGACCCCCGAATATGCTTGTCCAATTGTTGGGCGCGCCCCCATCGGCAGCGGGATCGTGCCAGATGTACCAATCGCGCTTCTCATTTGTACGATCCAGGCGTGATTGTTGGAACCAGGGGTGCTCATCAGAAGTATGGTTGGGCACGAAGTCCAGAATAAGCTTCAAATTGCGCCTGTGCGCCTCTGCAATGAGTTGATCCACGTCGGGCAGCGTGCCAAAAAGGGGATATACATCTGTGTAGTTCGATATATCGTAGCCGAAATCAGCCATTGGAGAAGGGTAGATCGGAGAAAGCCAGATGGCGTCGATGCCCAGCCAAGTCAGGTAATCGAGGCGACTGGTAATGCCGGGGATATCGCCGACGCCATCGCCATTGCTGTCCATAAAGCTACGTGGATAAATCTGATAAACCACCCCGTTCTTCCACCAGATAGTGTCATGTGCCATCTATTTTTGTGCTCCTGGAAAATAATATATGCAGGCTCTTCCACTCATGGTATCATAACCCGACAAGAACGCGTACACCCTCTAGAAGTACCAGAGCCTTCCCAAACACCCCAAACGAATTGAACTTTTTGACTAGACAATCGTCTAGTAATGCAGTTATAATTTTTTTGGCATCAACAGACCCATTCATTAATAGAAATTCATAAATATCCACGCGTGCATTATTAGTAATCAGGATTAGCCAGACAGAGGAGATACATCTTGTCGCAAACACCAACGCAAGCCTGCCCAAGTTGCCGCGCACAGATTGCGCCTGGCCTCACCTTTTGTCCAAATTGTGGCACCATGTTGTCAGCAGCTTCCAATTATTATCCTACTGTGGCTTCTACGCCCCCAGCAGCGCCAAGCGGGAGCTATGATCCCACAGTTGCGGCACCACCTCCCGCAGCGCAGTCACCAGAGAATAGCAATTATGGTCAGGCGACACCGCCGCCGCCACCATCGTCATCATCAAATCCGAATCAAGGCATCTACACCCACTATCCCGCGCCTGGCACACCGCCGCCACCGCCGCAACAATATCAGCAGTATCAATCGGCGAGCGGCAACAATCCCTACACGCCCGGCACCTATGGCTATCCCTATGGGCAACAACAAGGCAAGCGTCGCGGAGTGTCACCCTGGCTCTATATTGGTATTGCCATCGCTCTCGTTGTGCTGATTGGCGGCTTTTTTGCTATAAAAGGTCTTATAGGTGGCACAGGCGGTTCGGGTGGAGCGTGCGGCTCTGGTGGAGCGGGCGGCTCTGGTGGCACAGCGAACACGAGCAAAATTACGCCCAGCAATCTCGCGTTCACCTATGCCAGCGATAATATTACGGTTACCAGTATTCAGCAAGCCAGCAAGTTTAGCGATGATGCTAGCACAACTTACGGTAGCTCGAAAAATTACGTGCGCGTGAATTTTAACGAGTCCGCTACTGCGAAGTATGTCATCGTGGACTATCTCAATTCGTTCCATCTCATGCTGCCAGACAACACGCTTGTCAAGCCAACGCAGGCAAAGCAATATTCGGCTCCCGATGGGGTGGCTCCGCAGGTCAACTGGATCGATTTTGGAACCGATAGTTCGCTCGATCTGAACACGCTGGGGTTGCGCGTTGGCGCGGCCGGCGAAGTGCCGATGGTTATCCCTTTCAAAACGGGGGCCAACCTCGCACAATACCAGGATAAAACCGTCAAGCCCGGCAGCAACTTTACGTACGGTCCCAGCACCTGGACGATTGTCAGCGCGACTCGTAGCCTCTCGTTCAACGGCAAACAGGCCACAACCGGCAACATCTACATTAGCGTCAATTTGAAGGTCAAGGCGACCGGCAACTACGCGCTCTATGGAGTCAATGGCGATTTCATTCATCTGAAGGTGGGTGGTAACACCTACAATAGCGATCTTGGCTCACAAGCCTCCGATTTTGACGATATCGAGCCGGGCACTACCCATCAGGGCACGGTCACATACCTGGCAACGCCCGCAAGCGATGGAAACTACACACTCTATATGGAAGGGACCAAGGACAACGTCTTCCCAAGTACGAATGCCCACTTCCAGTTGTCATAAGTGCATTTTGGGAATGATTGGGCGACCGCCCGTCCTGCGCCATCCGCCCAATCTTCCCAGGTGTTGGTTGTCGTCAGGGGGAAAATCTGCTATATTGACAGAGGTATACCCATACCTCTGTCAATAGATTGTCCATTGCCTCTATAAAGCGGAGAATATTTCATGTCAACACATGATGATGCTGTCGTTCAACTTAAACGCACCCCACTCTACGCACAGCATCAAGTGCTGGGCGCACGCCTGGTGGAGTTTGGGGGCTGGGAAATGCCTGTTCAATATAGTAGCATTCTAGAGGAGCACCAGGCAGTGCGTACCCACGCC
>DATAYF010000067.1:0-8244 GCA_036272735.1 Ktedonobacteraceae bacterium | reverse complement strand
CTACCCACCCAAAGATTTTTGATGTTCAATGCAGCATTGTGGTCCCTGTCCAGTTCACACCCACATGCACAGGAATGCCACCGTTCAGATAGCTCCTTCTTGACGATGGTTCCACAACTGCTGCATATCTGGCTGGTATATCTGGGATCAACCAACACTACCGTCGTACCAGCATCTTCCGCTTTGTACTGACAGAAAGTGATGAATTGATGCCACCCAGCATCCAAGATACTTTTGTTCAAGCCAGATTTCGCACTGGCACCGTTTGGGAGGTACTTGCCATCCTCGTCCTGTTTGGGTTTCGCACGTTTGGACAAGTTAGATGGTGCGATATCCTCAAACACAATCGTTTCGTACGTGTCCACCAACCAACGTGAATGCTTGTGCAAGTAGTCTGCTCGTTGGTTGCGGGTCTTGCGATGCAGACGAGCCACAACCCTCACGGCGTTCTTGCGTCGATGAGAGCCACGCTTCTTTCTCGACAAAGCTTGTTGTGCTGCTGCAAGTTTCTTCTCTGCCTTGCGATAGTTTCGCGGGTGCTCGATCACATCGCCAGTGGAAAGCGTGGCTAGTTTGGAGACACCAAGGTCAATGCCGATAGCATCATTCGTATAGGGCAAGCGTGGGCAGGCTTCCACTTCACAGGCAAGGCACACATACCAATGGTCACCCTCTCGTTTCACCGTGCAGGTTTTGACTTTGCCTTGTACCTCTCGATGCAACTTGATCTTGATATGCCCAATTTTTGAGAGGACCAGCTTATTCCCTTCAAGCGAGAAGCCTGCTTGTGGAAAGGTGAAGCTATCAAAGCGCTCACGTCCCTGAAATCGTGGATGTCCAGGGATCTCACCGTTCTTCACACGTCGAAAGAAGTCTTTGAAGGCTCCTTCAACGCGTTTCAGCACATTCTGCAAGACCTGAGAGTGTATCTCTTTGTACTCCTCTCTCATTTCTTTGATCTCAGGTAACTGGTTCGCTTGTGCGTTGTAGTTCGTGCCTTTGCCAGTGTACTTGTACATCTCACGGCGTTCTTGCAAACCAGCGTTGTAGAGTTCTCGGCAACGGTCAAGCGTCCACTGCAATGTGTTCGTCTGCTTATGGGTAGGATACAAGCGGTATTTATAGCTCTTCATGGCGCGCTGGCTTCCTACCTTTCTTGTGACGAGTAACACGTTCGCGTATCGCCTGGACAATCTCCCAATTGATGGACCGTTCCTCATCCTGTGCCAGTTGCTCTAATTCATCCCACACAGATTGCGGTATACGAGCCTTAAACGGGTGTTCTTGCTGCTTATTCATGACCTCATCCTAACGTCAATGCAATGCCATGTCAAGCCCCACGACCCAAGCCCCAAACAAGGAACGCGTCTTATATCCCCATGTCTAAAGCCAGAGGTTTTACGACGCAGTTAAGATAAAATCATATTGATGAGTATGTATGTGTCCCGGACACATACATACTCATCAATATTGAGGATCGATCTGAATAGCGTCCGGCTCAAGAGCAGATTTGGGGCGTGGCAAACATACCCTATTGTTGGATGGCATGTTTGCGTTTCCAGCGTTGATAGAGCGCCTCGTCTCCCCAACTGAGGAAGCCGCTGGTAGCAAAGCCATGGACGATAATGGCAGCTAATAACGTGCGCGGACCCGGTTGGATGAGGTACACCAGGCTGAAGACAATGCCCGCCAGGCCAACGCCGCCAACACTACGCCAGTTCCACTTGCCCAGGCGATGGTAGAGCGTATATACAGCAGTGCTCACGAACCAGCCTAGCACGAGCGAGCCCGACCATTGTGTAATCATGCCGAGCATGAAGCCGCGAAAAAAGAGTTCTTCAACAGGAGCATTGATGATCAGGTAAAAAAATGTTTGCACCACCTGATCATTGAAGGTTGAGCGGCGAAACCCTGGTCCGATAATATACATGCGGTAGAGAATAGAGAAGATCGCCATGATGATGCCAGCACCAAGGCCGATGAGTAATTGCGGAAAAGCATTGTGCAGTGTCAGCCCCAGGAAAGAAAAGGGCAGATGGAAAATAACGATATAGAGGATGGGGATGATTCCCATGGGAATGATACGCATCAGCAGATCGGGCTGCATCCAGAGCCATGTGTCAGCCACCGTTGAATAGACGAGCTGCGAAGATTTTACAGATGACACCCGTGAACCTCTTCTTGGTAAAAAAACGTCTTTTGTTTGCGTCGTCGCCATTATACACACTTACTTTCCAGGTTGCATGTTTTAAATGAATGTTAAATGCATGTTAAGTAAGTGTAATCTACACGATAGTTATTTGTCTAGTGCAGGAAGTCCTTTTTATTAATAGGCGTGGCTAGGCATGTGGATAAGCCTGAAGTTGCTCCAACCCTTCTGCCACCTCTGCCAGAGAAAAATTGCCTGCTTGCAAATCCTCGACGCCTTTTTGTTGGAGTCGAGCGTAAAAGGACTGGCCTTGTTCAACGACCTGCTGCGCTGTGGGCGTCGTTTCCAGCAATTCGAAGAGCGTATTTTCGGCTTTGTCGTACCGACCAGCGTGCTCATAATACGCAAAAATTTGCTGCTTTAAGGCTTGCGGGATCTCGTAGGCAGACAACTTGTCGATCAGCTCGTCGGCGGACTGAAACAGCTCTGAGTCGCGGTCGATCGGCTCGTGGAGAATAGCAGCAATGAGCAGATAGAGCGACTTGCGGTAGCGATAATAGCTCTGCGTGGTGTTGCCAATGTCCTCATATACAGAACCTTCTGCCTTGAGCAGTGAAGCGGCCCACAGGCAGCTATTGGTATTAATGTTGCCCATTGGAGAAAAGACTTGCAGGAGCGTTTCTTCCGTCAGCGTGTTGATGAAGCTAGAGGAAAGTCCTACCGTTTGCTGCAACTGGTTATCGAGGTACGCAAGCGCCTCTGCGGGCTTGTTCTGCTGGCGTAAACCTAAAACGGTAGTAACCATTTTGGCGGTTTGTTCCACAATGCGCAGGATGTAATCCTTGTTGATCATGCAGTCCTCTGGAATAAGGCGAAATAAGCAGGGCACCCATTGATAAGGCGCCCGCTCTACGTTGCTAATTACTGTAGTCGTGCAATCGCTTGCTCAATGCGATGCATACAGCGTGCTCGGCCCATAACCTCCATCATGGGGAAAAGTGGAGGCGTGGCTGGACTACCGCTGACGGCAGCACGAAGTGAGCCAAGCATCTGCCCTGGTTTCAGACCAAGTTGTGCGCCAAGCTCGCGGATAGGCGGTTCCATGACGGTTGCTTTCCACTGATCCAGGCTGGCTAATACATCGCGAGCCTTGAGCAACGCATCACGCGTCCGTGCTACATCCATGTTCTTTTGAATGAGCAGCGACGTATCGTAGGTGATTTCATCCTCGAAGAAGAAGCCTATGCGCCCGGCTGCTTCCCCAAGCGTTTTCATGCGCTCCTGCTCAAGTGCCAGCACACGGGTGGTGTAGGCCACATCCAGTGGACGTTTGACGCTATCGGATAAGCCACCTTCGGCTTCTGGACGCTCCAGGTAAGGAAGTGTGCGCTGTACTAGCTCCTCTAGTGGCAGCTTGCGGATATACAAGCCGTTCATCCACAGCAGCTTGTCAGGATCGTAAATGCCCGATGCAACTCCTACACGATCTAGCGTGAAAGCCTGAATCAACTCTTCTCTGGTGAAGATCTCTGTCTTGTCGTCATACGACCAGCCGAGCAACGCCAGGAAGTTGAACACTGCCTCAGGTAGATACCCTTGTTTCTTATAGTCTTCCCATGAGGGGGCGTTGCGGCGCTTGCTGAGTTTCCTTTTATCTTTGCCAAGGATATTTGGAAGGTGGTAAAGCAGCGGTATCTGCCAATTGAAGGCTTGATAGAGTTGCACATGCAGCGGTGATGTTGAAATCCATTCCTCGCCGCGTAACACGTGAGTAATGCCCATGAGATGGTCATCGACAAGATGTGCCAGGTGATAAGGAGCTAGCCCGTTGGTTTTGAGAATGATAAAGTCATCCAGGTCGGTATTTTTGAAGATCATATCACCGTGTAGCTGGTCGTGAACCACCGTCTCACCCTCAAGTGGCATCGCAAAGCGCACAGTCCATGATGCCCCTGTGGCCTCTATTTCGGCGCGTTCGGCGTTGCTAAGATAGCGGCAATGGCGGTCATAGCGCGGTGGGAGTTTTTGTGCCTCCCGCTCTTTACGCACCCGCTCAAGACGTTCTGGTGTGCAGTAGCATTTATAGGCGTGTCCGGTTTCGATCAGTTGATCAGCGTAGTGTTGGTACAAGGCTTTGCGCTGTAGCTGGTAGTAGGGACCATAAGGGCCACCGATGCCCGGACCCTCATCAACATCCAATCCCATCCATGCAAAGCCTTGCATTAAGTGTTCGATTGCGCCTTCGACTGCGCGGGTGGTATCGGTATCCTCGATGCGTAGGACGAACTGGCCGCCTGTATGCCGAGCGTACAGCCAGCTAAAGAGGGCGGTGCGGAAGCCGCCGATGTGCTGAAAACCGGTAGGGCTGGGCGCGAAACGCAGGCGTGGCGCTCCTTTGCCCGGTGGAGTTGATAACTCCTGAGAACGGTTGTCGACTTGTGTCATGGGGTGCGTCTTCTCCTTCAACATCGTTACTACATGACCCTTATTGTAGCATAGGCCACCAGTGCGAGGTAGCATGTATGCGTACGACGAATTATCGCAGTTCTTATTGTGCAGAGGGAGCCCGTTCGATGAGGATGGCGGATTGGTTGCCGTGATTATGTAGAGCTAAGATTTGCTGTTTCTCATCAGTAGTGCAGCCAAGTAAGAATTTCGGTTCGCTATCGCGTTTGAGAAGATCAACCGTAAGGATGATTGCGGTCAGCGTTTTTTCTGGTAGACTGCCGACCCACACATCGATTCCTTGCTGGTCTGTAGTACTGGTTCCATCTAGATATCCATAGTCGAGAGGATAGATGTTGTCAGGATAGCGAGGATGAGCACTACCCCGTGGACGATCAATGACAAGCCAACTATTCGTTACGAGTGTATCGAGTGCATGCCAGAAGTCATCTTCCATCGGCGTATCTCCTTAACCATAGCATGGTAGAGCTGAGTAACTTCTCTTGCCAAGCCATACAATTTTACTCGAATTTGCTGCTTTATACAACAGGTACATCTGCTCCCTTGCATGATATAAGATGGTCTTGTAAAGTATAGTTAACCTAGGCTTGTACATTGAAAGGATAGTTGTCTACATGGCCTTATCTCACGAGATTTTTCCTGGTCGTTTGTTGCCTGATACCACCACAATATCTGACGCTGGTGTGTTGCATGTAGCTGGTCACTCTCTGGCTGACCTGGCGCAACAGTATGGCACACCATTATATATTTTTGATCGCGCAACTATTGTGCATGCCTGCCAACGGTACTGGCAAGCATTTCGTGAGCATTATTCGTGTTCGCACGTGCATATTATTTATGCGTCCAAGGCGTATCTTTCGCCGATGATTGCTCGTCTAATGGCTGAGCAGGGCATGGGCTTAGACGTGGTTTCGGGTGGAGAACTGCTGGTTGCGCAACGCGCGAGCTTTCCCATGGAACGTGTCTCGTTTCACGGCAATAACAAATCTGAAGATGAATTGCGTTTAGCTATACAGCTAGGTGTAGGGCGGTTCGTGCTGGATAATTGGAGTGAGGTGGTGCGCCTGTCGCGTATAGCCGAGGAGCTGGGTACGCGTCCGGCGGTGTTGCTACGTGTTGCTCCCGATGTGGAAACGGATACTCACAAATATTTACAGACCGGTCATGCCTCGGCGAAGTTTGGTTTTCCACTGGTAAATGGTGAAGCCGAACACGCCATCCTGCGAATATTACACGAGCAACGTTTGCAGCTTGTTGGTTTGCACGCGCACACGGGAACGATGTTGCGAGAAACACGTCCTTATGAAGAGAGCCTGGAAAGGTTATTAGCATTAGCTGAAAAAGTATATGAAGCAGTGGGGTGGTGGCCGGAGGAGATCAGTCCAGGCGGTGGTTGGGCGATTGATGCCATCGATCATGATGAACCGATGCCTGGCGTAGACGTGTTAGCGCAAGCACTGCAACGTTGTATGGAACGTATGACCAGCAGTTTAGATAAGCCTCGGAGCAGGCTTATTATTGAGCCGGGACGTTCATTGATTGCCCGTGCTGGCGTCACCGTGTATCGTATTGGGGCACGGAAACCGACCCCTGGGGGGATCACCTATCTTTTTGTCGATGGTGGCATGGCTGATAATATTCGCCCGGCGTTGTACGGCGCGCTGTATACGGCTCTCGCTGTGGAGCGGGCGAACGAAGAGGCTGTCGAGCCTATGTGTGTCTCCGGTCGCTATTGTGAGTCGGGTGATATGCTGATTGAAAGGGTAGCGTTACCCCATTTAGATGCAGGTGAGTTGTTGCTGATACCGACGACTGGAGCCTATTGTTTACCGATGGCGAGCAACTACAACCTGGTTCCGCGCCCGTGCGTACTACTCGTGGAGGAACGGAAAGTACAGATTATGGAGCATCGAGAAACATATGAGAATCTATTGGCACGTTATGGATAATTGTATATAAGGCAACAACAAGCGTCCATTTAGTAAGAGAAGCACTGATCTGTGGAGCGTCAAGAGTATGCGATGGTTTCAGAAAAAGAGTAGTCACAACGTCGATGATTACAATGACACAACGGAGCCGTTGCCAACGCATGAGCAAACGCCTTTTATCCCAATGCCGATGGCTCCACAGGATCAAGAGCCAACCTTACCGGCAGCGCAATTTGGCTATCCACCAACGCAACAAAGAGGGCCAGTGCCTCAACCTGCGCCCGCCCCCCCAGCTTATCCGTATGTCTCGCAGCCCCCAGATGCCCAGCAACAAAACATGCCAGGTGGGCAAGGTGGTGCTCAAGCGGGTAAAGTGAGCCAGCAAAGCAATCCAGGAAGACATCCGATCCCGTTGCTCATCGGTTTAGTATTTGTGTATATACAATTGCTGCTACTTGTGCGTTTTGTGCTGAAGGTTATCGGGTTGATGATCGATCAAGCATGGGTAAATAGTATCTATGGAATGAGTGAACCGTTTATCACGCCATTTCGTGCGTTGTGGCAACTAGTGCCGATACAATTGCCTGCTCAAGTAGAGATGTACACATTGCTGGCTGTACTGATATACGGTATGTGCTCTCGCATTCTCGTGCATGTTTTAAAGCTGTTTTTTCGCTCACGGTCGCATAGAAATTGAGACTCGCACACATTACACAACCTATTGGATGGGTTAGTCATTCCCAAATTCGTCTAACACATCCAGGCTGTTAATAAAGTCTCGGTAAGCGTCTAGATTATCTTCTTCCGATTCTGCTTGATCATCTGTTTTGGACGTGGAACCCGGTTGCTCTTCGTTTTGTTCAAGAACAACCCCGGCGCGATCCAGTACACTTTCCTCAACATAAATGGACGTTTTCGTGCGTACTGCGAGTGCGATAGCATCGCTTGGACGTGAGTCTACCTCAACATGCTTGCCGTTAACATCGAGAACGATGCGAGCATAGTAAATTTCATCAATAAGATCTGAAATGACAATACTCGTGATCTTCGCACCCAGATCTGTAATCACGTTTTTAAGCAGATCGTGAGTGAGTGGTCTGGTCGATGTCGTCCCTTGAAGTTCGACGGCAATAGCGAATGCTTCAGGATGGGCTATCCAGATCAGCAGATAGCGTTCCTGTTGCGTAGATTTCAAGATGACCACACGCTGCTGCGTTGCCAGGTTAATTCGTACGCTTTCAACTGTCATCTCTATCATAATTAGTTTGCTCTCACTTTCATGCCAGTTCCGTCGAATACCTAACGCCTCTAATTGTACACCCATTGAAGTGTCACACGCAAATTTTTCACTCTAGCAGTTTGTCGGAGAGAACGATTTTCGCCGAAATTTCACTCACTGGAAGGTCGTTTTAGGTTCGAACGTGAACGATAGTCGCCCACTTTTAGGGTCGAAATGGCTGTCGTCAGGGCTTCAGATTTTCTCTCCGACAAACTGCTAGTAACTCGAACATCGGTCAGGAAACTTCGTGCTCAGAGAATTAATTCGCCACCAATATCAAATCTGAGCATAAGCCATGAAACTGGTGGAATATGTACAATTATTCTAGTGAACAAGCTATCTCAAACAGTTTCATGTTGAGGTTTACAGTTATTCACCGATCTAATGACGACGTTTAGGGAGAACTCGTTCATGCTAAGGCA
>DATAYF010000066.1:0-17234 GCA_036272735.1 Ktedonobacteraceae bacterium | reverse complement strand
ATAATCGAAATGAATATGCATATAGTAGCAATGGATAGTACAAGGCTAACAACTGCTAATCCTGTGACCAATAGCTCTTTATGAGAATTTGATTGCTGTCTTTTTTCTCTATCCACAGCAATAGACTCCATTTTTCTCTTGCAATCACGAGTACCTTTGTCGAACCCAAGCGGCGAGGGCGTCCTCGCAAACGACCGAGGCCGAAGTCTGTGACGGCCAAGCGTCCCAAGCTTCGTCTTCGCAAGGAGGGGGTTATGCTCCGTCACCAGTTAGTGGGGGCGTACCTCCCAAAGATGGAGATAGCCAAAAAGCGAAATATAATACACTCAGACAAGACAAAACAACCAGTTAACCCGCCTGAGAAGCCGATTTTCTTGATCGGCTAATTAGAAAAATCTGGTGCTATTCAGTATCCTTTATTTTTATCTGCCATTTATGGCAAATGATGTTCTCACTCGAATTACTTAAAAAGGGGGACAATCCATGGCAGAACTACCTCTCATCGAGAAACGGCAAGAGAAACCAACAACATTTCGATGGAAAACACTGTGGCTTCCTATCACCGCTTCCCTCCTGCTGGCCTTGCTTCTTGGTTGCTCAGCAGTATTCTATCGCAACTCCCAAGGACAACCATCAGGAAGGCCCGCATCCATTCCGTGGGAACTGCAACACGATCAAACAGTTGCTCAAAGCCACGAAGGCCTTTTTGAGATCAAGTACGTCTCGATTACCCCAAGGGAATTTCGCTTTTTCTATGTGGTTCGTTCTGGTCATCGAGACGAGTTAATGGTTCAGGCTGTCTCTATCTCGCCGAAGGGAACTTCCACTCCTTTAGCCTCTACTGTACAACCTCTCGGAAAACTTGGAGCATTTGATGCAGGAATTCTTCATGTGAAGTTATTCCATTTAACAGGCCAGATGATTGAACTTCACATAGCAGTTCAGGGAAAAAATGAGCCACTCTGGAAACTTGCTCCATTAAAACAAACTATCGATGAGTCAGCGAAAGATACTAGCTATGGTCTCTCGATCCAAATCCGGCAGCCTTCAGGAGTGCTTTGGTTTGGACCAGTGAAAGGAGATGTTGCTTTCTTTAAAGAGAGTGAAACGAAGTCTGATGCCTCATACGTTTTTGTCAGATTTGACGACACCACTTCGGTGAAGGTGATAACGCGGGCACAGTATCTAGAAGTTGCTGGGAAAGAGAATTTCCTCTGATATTCTCTTTCCTCTTCGCATGGCTTTTGCTGTTTATCTTTGCAGGGAATCTGCCCACGGGAGAACCTGCGCATCTAGAATGAGACGGGGAAACAACGTACCAGCTCACCGTTCTCATTTCAGATGCGCAGATGATTGACTGGCGTGAAACCCTGGAAAAGCAAGCAAAAAAGGAAAGTATAGCACATGAACGGCCTCAAAAGCGCACGAAGCGTCTTGCAGAGCCAATCTAGACATGCTTATACTGCTATGTTATAGCATATTTTTCTCTAAAGAGGCATTGATCACTAGTGGTCAGTCCAGATCGACCTTGACAGGGATGAGATGCTAACGAGCAAACCCAATGAAAACCCAGATGGAGTATTCATGACTGACATCAATATCACCCTTGCCATTATGACTGAGGGTTGGCAAAAATATCAGAGCGAATTAAGCAAAGCCCTTGCCCCGTTATCCCCTGAGCAGCTTGCGTTGCGTGCCGCGCCTAACCTGCGTTCGATCGAGGAGTTAGCGCGCCACATTATCGTAGCGCGCGCAGGTTGGTACCACGATGTTCTGGGCGAGGGAGATGACGCCTTTAACGCTCTTTCTTATTGGGCGGAACCTGGGTGTCCAACGCGCTCCGCTAGTGAGTTGGTGGACGGATTAGCTCGTACCTGGCAGGTGATCCAGGAGGCTCTGGCGCGTTACACCCCCACCGATCTGCAGGTCGTCTTCGAGTATGAACTCAACGGCCAAACACACATGTACACCCGTGGGTGGGTCGTCTGGCATGTGATTGAACACGACTTGCATCACGGCGGAGAAATTGGCTACTCGCTGGGCATGCACGGCCTTCAGGCTCCAGATATCTAGCCTGTGGGCGTTCTCCTGGTTCAGGTGGAGTACCTTTTTGAGAGAGAATTGTCGAAATTTCGTATTTTTAAGATCCCCAGGTCTGGAGACATTTTTAATCTTATGGAAGCGCTTCTCAGGCCGATTAGCCCATCAAGAGGACTTAAAATCCCCAGGCCGCAAGGCCGTGAGGGTTCGATTCCCTCTCGCCCTATCCCTCTCTCAAGCCACTAGGGTGAAAGGCAAACTATCAATGCCGACACAAGAAGACCGCATCACAGCGCTAGAGCAAATATTCTTGGAATGTCGGCCAGTTTTACAAAGTGTTTGCCTACGAACTCACCATGGTAAAAGGAATCATCATGGACCAAAGCAGCAGCATTCACGCATTACGTGAGAATATGCAAGGTGCACAAGAGGGCATAAAAGACATCAAAAAACGCCTCGACACGATGGATCGCATCGAAGAAAAACTGAACCTCATCCTCACCTTTTTGAAACCATCCTAATATTGCACATAACACAAAATAAAGCACCTGGATCAATGAATGATCCAGGTGCTTTTTATACTCAATGGCCTCCAAAAACGGACAATTTTATGGTATCATATGGTCCGATAGGAGAGTCGGTATTCAAGCGGATAGGATATAAGGAGGTACCAAACGACGAAAAGGAACGATCCCTATACGCGAATGCAGCGCCAGCATCTATCGACTATAGGCATTACTCTACCGCTGCTGACCATAACCGCAATTGTCGAAGTCTTTAATCCAGGCATTAATCTTTTCTTGAAAATGATTTTTCTTGTAGTGTATGCCATGGTGCTGATAGTGGGAGTTTTCGCTCTCTTCCGCTCTCGGTCAAATCTCAAACGTCTTGATCAACGACGTGAACGCGCGCTACAAGGAGATATAGGCACGCATTAAAGGAGACTCCGTTGGATAAGTAAGAATTCATCCTCACCATTACATCATCCTCATTTGATGAAGACACAACTCACTGAATTCTTAGCATTTCAAGGAGCAATACCTTTATGAGTTCGAACACTGCATTATTAGTTATCGATGTACAGGTAGGTCTGATTACTGGTGAATCTCCGGCGTATCGTAGCCGCCAGGTGCTCGAAAATGTTGCGTACCTGCTCGCGCAAGCACGCGCAACCGGCACGCTCATCGTGTACATGCAACACGAAAGCGACCCTGGCACACAGCTGGCACCTGGCCAGCCAGCCTGGGAAATTCATCCGACCGTCACACCAGCGGCAGGCGAAATAGTCTTGTCCAAACGCGCCTCCGACTCCTTCTACCAGACTCCATTGCGAGAAGTGTTACAGGCTCACCACATTCAACGACTTATCATTACCGGATGCAGAACCGAGATGTGCGTCGATACCACCAGTCGTGCCGCCATCAGCCGTGGCTACGATGTCACACTCGTGCAGGACGCGCACAGCACGACCGATAGCGATCTGTTCCGCGCGGAACAGATCGTCAACCATCACAACTATACCCTGGAAGACTTCGGCACCGACGAGCACGTAATCGTCCTTCAATCGGCCAACAATATAAATTTCGAGTAATAGCAAGGGCTCTTTGCAGACACAAATATGCTTGTGTGAGGAACCGATCGCCGCAAGGGAAGTCGTTTCCTCACTTCATATCTGCGCTACAAAGTACAGTTTTTCCTCTTGCCACTTGGATGCAGTCGTGATACACTGCACTACAAGAGTACAACTTTCGTGTCCGCTGCTCGTAACTAGTATCATAGGAGTGAATATTTGCCTGCTCCTGTGGATGTAGAAATACCACACAAAATAAACAAGTAATGAGCGGTGACAAATGATGGAATCATCGGTGAACGCTTCAAATATGTTGGGAAATATAGGTTCTTTAGCAACACCTGGCCAAAAATCACGTCGTAGTCAGAGTACTGGAGTATCAGTAGAGGTCGCGGGTGCACAGGGGATATCAAGCACGAGCGAGGCGATCAGTACCCGAACACAGACAGGAACCATGACCGAAACGATGAGCGATGCAGCGCTTGTCGAGTTGGTGCTGACTGGTGATCAAAACGTCTTTTCGGTACTCGTCGAGCGATACAAAGACGCCGTACAAAACCTTGCATATCGTATGCTGAGTAATGTAACTGAAGCAGAAGATGTGACCCAGGAGACTTTTGTGCGTGCCTATACACAGCTCGCTTCCTACAAATCGATCCATAAATTTAGTACCTGGCTCCTCTCGATTGCTTCACATTTGGCAATCGATCAGCTCAGAAGGCGGCGCTTCCTGGCGCTCCCACTCGAAGATGTCCCTTTCCTAGAGTGGATTGCCGACGCGGCCGTTAGCCCGGAACAATCGGCCATTCAGGGTGAGCAGCAGGATGAGGTCCAACTTTACCTACAAAAGCTGCCCAGCAAATATCGTGCGGTGATTGTTTTGCGCTATTGGCATGATTTTTCCTACGAAGAAATAGCTACCGCGCTCGATCTGACCCCCGCCCTGGTCAAAGCGCGTTTACACCGGGCGCGCGAATTGTTGGCACGCTATATGAAGCAGGAAAGCAAGAACGAAGAGGAGCAGGTCGATGCGTTGCCACAACGCTAGAGAACGACTGGGCGCTCTGCGCGATGGTGATCTGGCACCGTCAGAAGCTCAGGCAGTAGAGGAACATTTGCAACATTGTTCATCCTGCCGTAACTTCACGTCGCAACAACATCATCTCGATACCATCCTGCATGTATCCACTTCCCATGCACGACCAAACGTCTCAACAGAGCGCATCATGCTGGCGATCCAACAACAAAAGCGCATTACCGACCAGCTTGAGGATATTCGTCAACAGCAACACACGCGCCTGGCTCACTTTCGTCCCGCGGGCACAGCTTGTGTGGCACTGGGCTTCTTTACACTCAGCAGCATCCCACTCTTGTTACTGGCCCTGGCAATTATCCAAACCGACTTGACCGTCAAAGCGCTCTACCTACTCAATGGGGTCATTGATTTCTTCATCATCAGTGCTCAATATCTACACATGGGGTTGACAATGGCGACGCGCAACAACTGGATGCTCCCAACACTTGCACTGGCCGTTGTCGTCATGATGGGGATGTGGCTTCGCTTGATGCGTCCTCCACAAGAGGCATAACGGCGAAGGTCATGGACACATTGGTGCGTCGTCCATGATAGGGAGTTCCGGCATGCGAAAAAGTACGTTTAAATGTGCGCTGCAAAGCGTACATACACGGCGATTGATCTATCTACAATCGGTTATCTGGCTGTTTATAGTGTTTGTGCTAGGATTGGGAGCAGGGATGTTGGCAGATGGCAAATCTGCGCTCGCGGCAACCACCCGCACCACTGATGTGCAACAAAAATGTACCGAAGAACATCCAAAGCCGTCCTTCGGCAATACGGTGGTTGTGGGTAGCGGTGAAGTTGTATGTGGGAGCCTGACCTCGGTTGGCGGTACTTCAGTTGTACAAGGTGAGGTGAAAGGTGATATAGTGACATTTGGAGGGAATGTGGTCATCGATGGCAACGTCGATGGCAATGTGGCCTTGTATGGTGGGAACCTGACGTTACAAAATGGCGCCCACGTAAACGGCAACATTCACGTCTGTGGTGGTCAATGGATCGAGGGGCAGGACTCACAACTTCATGGCAACGTTTTTGACTGTACCAAAAGCGTGGGTATACTTCTGCTTGGGAATAACGATGCTGGCTTTCATTTCTGGTCACTTGTCGCCTGGATAGGACTGGCATGGTTGCTTAGTACGTTGTTGCCCGAACATGTTATGCTGGTACGAACAACGGTGCAGAGCAAGGTTCGTCGTAGCTTCCTACTTGGACTACTTACCGTCTTGCTTACACCAGCAATTATGGCTGTACTGGTCTCACTCATTATCCCTATTCCTTTAGCCATTATAGTAGCTATAGGGCTGATCGCAGCATGGGCATTAGGAACAGTGGCGATAGGTTGGCTAATCGGTGAACGGTTGTTGCACGCCGTTGCACCACAGCACAACTCACGGCTATTGCAAGTCGTAGCGGGAACAGCAGTGCTAGCACTGGCGGGTTCACTTCCCTATATTGGCTGGATTATTAGTATTGGAGCGGGTTTGTTAGGGCTTGGTGCCGTCTTCTTGAGTCGCTTTGGCACGCGGCTATATTCTCAGCCTAAACAACCTCTCTCGCTGTAAGTTCTTTTCCGAACACCAACGCCATTGCGGGCCAGCGCTACGCGCTCAGGTAGTCGGATCAGTAGTAAACACTTTTTCACATGCACTCCCTGATGGTGCACCTTCACGAGCAAAACTATACACTCGTGAGAGGCTTTCTATCGCCTGCGAAACTCCGTATGGGGCTACGTGGTAATAGTATAGATAGATACAAAAACGCTGGAAAGTTGAGACGGGCATCATCGACATACAACGTCGTAGTGTGACCGCCGAGGTGAACATGAGCATTGATGTTGAACTAACAGACCTTGCCTACGGAGGCGATGCCGTGGGTCGCTACGAAGGGCGTGTCCTCTTCGTACCAGGAGGTATTCCTGGTGAGCGCGTACGCGTGGAGATCGTCGAAGAACGCCGTGGACACGCGCGCGCAGAGTTACTAGAAATTTTGCGCCCCGCACCGGAGCGTGTAGAACCGGCCTACCCTTTGTTGACGAACAGTGGCTGTCAATGGCAGCATATTTCCTATCCCGCACAACTCACCTGGAAAGCCCATATTGTGCGCCAGCTACTCGTGCGTATCGGGAAACAGCCTGATGCCCTCGTTCATCCCACCATTGGCATGCCGGAAGGTATTTCTCCCTGGCATTACCGCAACATCGCTTTATTTACGGTCGGTCCTCGCGGTGAAATCGGCTTTAAACTGTCCGAAAGCCACGATATCCAGGATCTTACCGATTGTCCTTTGATGCACCCCGCTCTCGACCAGGTTTACCAGCTTGTCCGTCAAAAGCTTATCGCCTATTTTGGTGACGCGCTGGGAGAAATGATTCAGGGCTTTACGCTTCGTGGCGCTATTGGAGCCGCCAGCAATTCGGCATCCGCGACCATTATTGCGAACGTCAAAGCGGTACCAGCCCTGTTGACGATACACGCGCGTCCCGGTTCGCTGATCGAAAATCCCCAACAACTTGCACAGGAGCTGATGACCGTCGCACCTGGTATCGTTGGCGTCATTATCGAGCGCGTCGGTGGACGCTATGGTCGCGCTTGCGCCGGGCAGGAATTCTTAACCGATGCGGTACTCGGTCATCGCTTCCGCATCTCAGCCGACTCCTTTTTCCAGGTCAATTTGATTCAAACATCCGTCTTAATAGAACACGTGCTGGCAATGCTTGAACCACAACGCTCAGACGTGCTCCTCGATGGCTATAGCGGCGTTGGCCTCTTCTCGGCCTTCCTGGCTCAGCGCGCCGCGCACGTTATTTCGGTCGAATCGCAACCCAGCGCAGTCATGGATGCCCGCGCCAGCGCGGCCCTGAACAATCAAAGCAATATCACCACGCTGGAAGGCACGCTCGAACGCCTACTCAGCCAGCTCCACTATCGCCGCGAACACGTCGATCTCGCGCTGGTTGACCCACCACGTGCCGGTTGCCACCCGAAAGCACTGCAAGCCCTCCAAACGATGGGGCCGCGCACCATCTGCTATGTCTCTTGCGACCCTAGCACGCTCGCTCGTGATATCGCGACGCTCTGCTCAGGCGGGCACTATCGGCTCGTCTCAGCACAACCTGTCGATATGTTCCCCCAAACCTACCATATCGAGTGCGTTGCCCTGCTGACCCGCGTCGGCAATCGGTAAACGTCTCCACATGGCACGACCCCCGCGAGGGAGGTCGCTACCATACACGGCGAAGCCGCAATCTCGTAGTATGGTAGCGACCTCCCTCGCGGGGGTCGTCTTTGTTCGGCTAGCTACTCGGCACTTGCGTCAACGGGCGCGGAACGCTTACTCAAAACAATCTCAACCCTGCTGCCTTGTTGCATCATGGTGCCCGGTGGTGGGCTTTGCCTCACGACGCGGCCTGGTGGCACATTTGGCGTATCCACTGCCTCTCCACTAACGGTCACGTCCAGGCCAAATTCTTCCGCACAGGCCATGGCCGACCACCAATCCATATCCTTCAGGTCAGGAACTCCGCGACTCTTCGCACTCGATTCCATCTTCGCGAAGATGGTATTGAACCACGTTTGCAGGTTCTTCTTCTCGTCATTCTCTTTCTTGACAGAGTCGGCCTTCTCTTTATGCACCTTAATGCCCAGGACCTCGTCTTGCAAGACAAAGGGATGGTCAACGGTACGCAAGATAATGTCAGGGTTGCTGCCTGGCGTTTCCACGTAGACGTTGCCTACATCAAGAAAACGTTCCAGCACATTAGGCACCTTCACACGCGTATCACGAATGTTTTTATATTCGGCTTCAATACGCGTTTCGAATGTAATAATAAAGCGTCGCTGAATGTCAATAATGCGTCGGTTGGTGAGAATATACACATCATCAACATAACTTGTGTAAACCAGCCCGATGCCCGCGAGGATACCCAATACCAGAAAGGACATCAACCCTAACCAGTACCCAGTAATAGAGGCAGGGAGTATACCGGTGAAAGGAGCCACCAGGGCAACCGGTAAGGCAACCAATAGAGACAGCACCAAAGGTGCCAGATTGCGATATAGCACATAGCGGGAGCGTTGAATATACTTCACCGTATACTCGCCCGAAAAGTAGCGTACATCGCAGGGAATGCGCAGGAAGCCACCAAACGTACGCCGGGGACCACGGTAGCGATCCGCGCTACGTGGCTCAGGATAATCTGCATCCGCGTCGGGAAGCGTGGGAACTGGCTTTCCTTTTGCCAATTGCCCGATAACAGCCGCCAGGTCGGGATCAGTGGGCGCAAGTGGAGGCGCGGCTGGCGCTTTCTTCGCAGCAATCTCAGAGGTATTACCCTGCACGGCGTCCTTGACGCCGTGGGGATCGGGAACATGGCGCATGACGAGATCGCCGCCCGTCAAGTACACGCGCACTGTACCAAATCCCAGCAAAAAACCCAGGATGTGATCGATATCGACCCCAACCTGCTGCACCCTATCAAGAGGAGTTTGTTGGCGAGTCGGCTCTAATAAACCACGTGCACTGATGATACGCTTGTTGGTAATGATATAGCACTCGTACCACCATGCTATCAGGTCCCTATAGGCGAACCAAACGGCTGCAACGATCAGTCCAACCCCAAGCAGCACCTCAAGCAGCACCCAGACAGCACTGAACGCGGGCAAAGCCACGGAGGCCGACAACACCACAAACAATGCAACCACCATGCCAAGCACGGGCAAAGCAGGGGTCACCAGAAACCACCAGTGCTTCCTTACTACCAGCGTGACCTCTTCGTCAGGTTGCTGCCCCGAAAAATGCCATTTTTTATCGCGACCACGGCGAAAACCTTGCAGGTTAAACCGCTTACGACCGGAGCGCCATCGATCAGCCGGGGTTTGAGCTTGCGAGTTGGAGGCAGGAGTAGCGTTATTTTTAGGTTGCTCAGCCATCATGTTCCCTCAGCAAATTTGATCTGAACTTATTACTATTGTACAAGAGCGCTACTACGCTACTTTTTGGCCGGAGCCTTTCTGGAACGGGCAGCAATCAGCCCGATCACCACCGCTACAATGAGGATGACGATAATAATTGGCACAAAGTTCGTCGGATCAGGTGCTGGCAACGCGATACTTACACGATTCTGGCCGGTCTGATTTATAAAGTATCGACTAAGGTATCCCATAATAAACGCACCAGCAATCACAGCTGGGACAATACCGATAAAGCGTTCGTGGGGCTCCCCTGGCCGAGAAAAAACTCTGTTTCCTATAAGGTATCCCAAAAGCACAATAAAAATGAAGAGGATCAATGACCAGAAAGGTGCCATCGCTCCCGGCTGCGCTGTCGTTGATTGATTACACGTTGTACATAATCCAAACAAGAAGCCTAACGTTGCAGGAAGGCGATCCAGAAAATTTCCCACCGTCTGACTGGTACTGGGCCCCACTAAAATCACAGCCAGCAAAACAAACACTAACGAGATTACCTCACGACGCCAACCACGAACAAAACCTATGACGATAAACACTAAAATAGCGATAAAAAAGCATTGTTGACTACTGATCGGCAATAACATACACTTGTATCTCCCCCCTTTGGCATTAGACTAGACAGCTACGGTTGCACTCGCTACTGCTTTGCCCATGCTCACGTGGGCTCTCCCTGAAATCCCGTTCTTGCATCTATCATACCACAGTTTCCTAATAAAAATATAGACCATATCATGATAAATTTCTTCACACCCCTTTCACATTATCATAGAAAGGTACATTTCGGTAACCCGAAACGACAAAAACTCGTACTTATTACCCAAATGTGCTATACTATATGAAGGTAGGATCAACTCTCTAGACCCCTCCCTTTGTTAAAATTCAAGCTAACTGATTGTGCCTTCTGGCTATGTCTATTTTTGGTGAGGATGTGCTGTCTATGGATCTGGGCAATATTAGACCTGTAAATATCGTTGATGAAATGACCACCGCCTATCTCGACTATTCGATGAGCGTCATCGTATCACGAGCGCTCCCTGACGTGCGTGATGGCTTGAAACCTGTCCATCGCCGCATCATGTACGCGATGGATCAGATGGGCCTGCAATCATCCAGACAATTTCGTAAATGCGCCGGTACAGTCGGTGAAGTCTTAAAAAGCTATCATCCCCACGGCGACGCCTCCGTGTATAGTGCTCTCGTTCGTATGGCACAGCCCTGGTCCATGCGCTACCCTCTCGTGCTTGGACAAGGCAACTTTGGCTCACAAGATGACGATCCACCCGCCGCTATGCGTTACACAGAAGCCAAAATGGCCGCTATCGCCGATGAACTCTTGCGCGATATCGATAAAGATACTGTAGATTTTGTGCCAAACTACGATAATCAGAACGATGAACCAACCGTGCTACCAGCACGCATTCCCAATTTGCTGCTCAACGGATCAACCGGCATCGCAGTAGGCATGGCGACCAATATTCCGCCGCATAATCTCAACGAAGTGTGCATGGGCATCGAGTATCTCATCGATAATCCCGAAGCTAGCACTGAAGAACTCTCTCGTATCATTCGGGGACCTGACTTCCCAACCGGCGGCATCATCCAGGGCCGCGAGGGCGTCCGCAATACTTACGCCAACGGACGTGGTCGCATCGTCATCCGTGCACTCACGCACTTCGAAGAGTCGGAGCGCGGCCGCATTAGCATTATCACAACCGAACTGCCCTATCAGGTCAACAAGGCTGAACTGGTCAAAAAAATCGCCGAGCTGGCCCGCGACAAAAAGCTCGATGGTATCTCCGAAGTACGCGATGAGTCCGACCGCCAGGGTATGCGCATGGTTATCGATCTCAAGCGCGACGCCAACCCTGAAAGCGTCCTGAACTCGCTCTTCAAATATACCGCGATGCAAAGTTCGTTCAATACCAATATGCTCGCTCTGGTAGACAAGCAGCCACGTATACTGACCCTCAAAGCGTTCTTGCGACATTATATTCAGCACCGCGAAGTGGTGCTGACGCGTCGCACACGCTATGAACTGGCAAAAGCTGAAGCTCGTAAACACATCCTCGAAGGTTTGAAGGTCGCGCTGGATAATCTCGATGCCGTCATCGAAATTATCCGCACCTCACGTTCCGCCTACGAAGATGGCTTGCTCAACCTGCGTGCCAGGTTCGGCCTTTCTGAAGAGCAAGCCAGGGCTATTCTCGATATGCGCCTGGCCCGTCTCGCCGCCCTCGAACGCCAGAAGATCGAGGAGGAGCTACGCGATATCCTCGCGAACATCGAGTACTATCATCTACTGCTCAGCGACATCGAGGAGATTCGTAAGCTGATTAAGACTGATCTGCAAGAGTTGCGAGAAAAATATGGTGATGCCCGCCGCACAGAAATCTTGGAGATGGAAGCCGACAGCTTTAAAGACGAAGACCTGATTCCTAATGAAGAGGTCGTGGTTACCTTGACCGAGAAGGGCTACATCAAACGGCTCCCTTCCAATACCTATCGCGCTCAGCGTCGCGGCGGCCGTGGCGTGACCGGCATGGTCACACGCGAGGACGACACCGTACGTCACTTGCTAATTACCCACACGCACGACAGCCTGCTCTTCTTTACAGAACGCGGCCGCGTCTTCCAGTTGCGCACCTACGAGCTGCCCGATGTCAGCCGTACTGCGCGCGGCGAACACCTGATTAACTTGATCTCGATTGACCAGCGCGAACGCGTTACTGCCATTGTGGCCGTGCCGAAGGGTGCCAGTGGCGACTTCATGCTGGTAGCAACCAGGAAGGGTGAGATTAAGAAGACACCGATGACCGAGTTCGAAGTCGTGCGTCGCCAGGGCTTGATCGCTATGAATCTGGAAGAGGATGACGAACTGATCGGAGCCAAGCTCGCGCGCGCCAACGACGATGCCTTGCTGGTCACCGCTCACGGTCAGGCCATCCGCTTCACAGTCGCCGAATTGCGCTCAGCCTCGCGTACCAGCGGCGGTGTGCGCGGCATTCGCCTCAGCGATAGTGACACGCTTGTCGCGCTCAACCTGGCACTAGACGCGAGCGAGCTGCTGGTTGTCACCACCTACGGCTATGGAAAATGCACAGCAATTGACGAGTATCCACGCCAGAATCGTGGCGGCGGCGGTGTGCTCACGTCTAGAGTCACCGACAAGACTGGCCCCGTGGCCTCGGCTCGTATCATCACCGAACTCGATAATGATCTGATGATCATTTCCGGCAGTGGTGTCGTCATTCGTACCGACGTCAGCTTGATCAAGCGCGCCGGACGCGCCACACAGGGCGTCACGCTGATGAACCTGGGCAAAGAAGACTCGGTCGTTGCCGTCGCTACCACCAACGGCAAGAAGCACGAGGAAAACGTGGATGACGATGATGGCGAGGAAGTCGACAGCACTGAAGACCTCGGCGAAACTATTGAAACACTGGAAGCATTGGAGCAAGGCGCAGATACCCTCGACAACGAATAGTGCCAAAGATTAAATCAGGCAAGAAATGAAGCCAGGGCTAGCCCTGGCTTCATTTCTTGCCTGATTTAATCAAGCCTTCTCTCTTTACCACTCCCCTGCAAGGGCTGGCCCTCGCGCACCTGTTTTGCAGCCCGCAGGTCTTTCTGCGCTTCCAACTGAATTAAGGGAAACGGACGATGATATTGTGCATCGAACGAGGCCGCCTTCTGCGCGGAAATGTGCGCCCGCCGCTCAAACGCATGCGCGAACACCTCGCGTTTGACCTCGTCTTGCGACTCGGTAAGAAGTAGAAAAGCGAGCACGAACTCCGGCTTGCCGCGCTCAGCATAGGCGTTCGCGGAAGTCAGCGCATCACTGCCCTGCTCTAACTGTTGGCGCGCGCGCTCAATGAACACCCCTTTGAGTGCATCACGATACAATTCCGCAAAAGATTCGCTCATTATTTACCCCATATTAAACACGTACACATTGACGGTACGAGTACTTACTTGATCAACCAGGTGCTCATGGCTTTGTAGCCACTGCAACGTCGTACGCACACGCTGAGCGGCTGCATCGTCGTGCACACGCCCAATAATCAGAAATATCCGCTTATGCGTAGCACCATAGCGCACAAGGTCTTGCGGGCGAATCGCAGCTTCTGGGTCGGGAGCGCTATACGTCTGCCACGAGAAGGCTCCCGGTGAGTCCGCCGTAAAGTGTGCCGCGCCAGGATACGCTTGCAGGTAATATTCAACCGCAATCTGGCAGCCCTGTTTTACCGAACCATTGATGGTATTATCATAACATACCAGCCCATCACCAGTCTGATAGCGCTGCTCAAGCCAGTGCACCGCTGTATTCCAGTTTTCGACCTGCGCAGTTTTATAATAGAAAGGCACAGCCTTGACCGCCAACGCCAGTAAGACCAGCGCCAACACGACCTGCACCACGCGCCAACGCAACACCACGAGACATAAGCCAGCCAGTAGCATGATTGGCGGTACCAGCGCAACCAGGTAGCGCGACGAGAAAAGTCGTGTGGCACCCTGCGAGATCACGTAGCTGACGACAAACGGCACCACAAACCAGCAGACCAGCATCCAGGCCAGTGGCAAAAACGCGCGTGCGTCCTGTAGGGGCTGCCACCGCCTTTCGTCTATAATAGCGCGCGTCTCGTCTCGTGTATCACGACGCGAACGCCATACGTAGCAACTAAGCGCAACCACGACCACACCGAGCAGCCCACAACCCGCGACAGCCAGCAAATAAGGCTTACTATACCCACTGAACACCAGAAAAAAGTACACGATATCCGCCACGTGCGGTACAGGTAACCAGCCCGTCTTGGCACCTTGCACGCTCACCAACAACATAGGAATAATCAGTACTCCCGTGATACACATGCTGACAACGAACCACCAGAACCGTTGGCGCGCCTGCTCGCGCCATTGCGTCGGCAGCAGCAGCAGCCCACCAAAGGCCACGCATTGCCCCAATACAATCAGCAGGCTATACAGGTGAGCATAGATTGCCAAAACGTTAGCGACTACGTAGCCAATCCACCACAGTCGGGAACGCTGAGCAGGTTCGTTCAATGCCATAAGCAATGCCAACCATGCGCAGCAGGTCAGCAACAATTGCAGGCTATACGAACGCGTTTGCTGGGCATAAATAAGCTGTAGATCGTTGAGCAGGTAGAGCGCGGCAGCCAGCACCCCGCCTTTCGTACCTAGAAAGCGCCGCCCAAGCACAAAGATTACCACGCTACTTGCGGCGGCAAACACGGCCGAGGGGAAACGCACCACAAACTCGGTTGGATACAGGCCCAGGCTGGCCGTCAACTGCAACCAGAAATGCAGGAACAGGTAGTACAGCTCCATATTTGGTTCGCGACCAAATATCAGAGGCCACAAAGCCGCTAACGGTTGGCGCGCCAATTCGACAGAGAAGGCTTCATCAAACCAGATACTCGGTGCGCCCAGACGATACAGATTGAGTCCCAGAGCCAGCACAAAGCACAGTACGCCCAATACAACAGTGCGATAAGGGTGCAGCTTTTTTAAAAAGCCGGGCCAGACAAACGTGCTCCGTTGCTGATGATTGTTCGCGGCCTCTCCTGGCGGCTGGCTAGCTCTATCGACGTTTACTTGAGACATATACGTACTCCTGCTGCTGCTTTTTCTCTTCGTTCCGCCATTTACGCGCCGACACAAACAGCTCTTTAAAGGCGCGAGCAATGACGGCTGGCTTAGCTCCAGTGGGGTGCCCACCATGCCGTGGTAGATGCTTGACTCCCACCTGAGTATAGGTATAGCCCGCGCGCTTCCATTTATAAAGGATCTCGGTGTTGATCATTGCGCCGCGTGTCTCTAAACACTGCTCGTGAAAGAACTGGGAACGATACAGCTTGAAGGCACAATCAATATCGCGCACATGCAGCCGGAAAATCAAGTCTACCAGGAGCTTCCAGCCCCAGGCGTTCAGTTTGCGCATCCAGGTGTCCTGACGCTTGATACGATAGCCCAGCACCGCATCGTACTGCTCGATCAGCGGGAAGAAACGTTCCAGATCGTGAATATCGAACTGGCCGTCCGCATCCATAAAAAAGACCAGGTCTTTATCACTTGTAATTGCGGCAAAGCCACTCGCCAGCGCGGCTCCATAGCCCTGATTTTCTTCGTGATGCAGCAGACGAACGTGGGGATCTTTCCTCGCCAGCGCCTCCACAATGGCACGCGTGCGATCTGTACTGCCATCATCGACAACGATAATCTCAAAATCCCGCGTCCAGCCCAGGGCGGCTTCACTGACCGAACATACCGTGTCGGCTATCGCCACCTCTTCGTTATGTGCAGGCAAGATGATAGAAAGGCTATACGAAATACCGATACTATTACTTTGTTTTCTTGCTCTCATAGACCTTTATTTAGGCACCGCGGCTATTTTTATACAACAATTTCCTCGTCTGCTCTCTATTGTGGCTTACCAGCGGGCTAAATGCAAACTTTCATGACCTAAAACGGCCGCTTTACAACAATGATCCTGGTGGACAAACAATCTTAAACGACTTGTTCACCAGGATCATTGTGGGATTTTTGCCAGAATAATATTGGGATCGACACCTTCATGGATACATCGTTCCATACGCACCTCCCGTGCGGGATGTTCAGTGTAGCAGAGCGGGCTGGCGGCAGACGGCAGAACAAGACGCATCGCGCTTTCGGGCACCTTTCATGATCGTCGAAGAGAAGAAGATGGGGGACCGTCTGGGCAACTCTAGCAGGAAGGCCCTTTCCTCCCCAACAGAGCACGATCCGGTTCTCTGACTGCTTCTTCTTGAGTGGCTGATAGTGACCTGTACGATGCTGCTGGTGGATCTTCGGGTCATATATCCCTGGTTCTGGTGGCGGCGTTCCAGGAGGAAGATGGCTGAGTGTCTCATCATCTTGCGGTGCCGCAAGGCGTAGATCAGCGTGATTAATCGCCCGATCACATGACCAACCACCTTCCCTTTTCCTTTGTAGGCTTGTGTTCTCTCATCGTAGGAACAGAGTCGAGAGACTAGTCCTACAGTTGTAAATAACTGACATGGGACTTCGATGCTTGATCTCTTCTCAGGAAGTTCGTCACCTGAGAGTTTGCTGGCTTCGCCATCCATCCAGGTTCCGTGCGGACTGCGATGGCAGATTATCTCGTGAACTCTGAGGAAGCAAACAAGTGGGTTCCAGAATACCGTACTGTCTATGATGAGACAGAGATCCCCGCAGAGCGAGTCGGCGGTTTGGTCGTCTTCTTAGCATCAGGGAAAGTAGAGCTGCTCACGGGCCGCTTTCTCGACGTGTACGATGATATTCAAGATAGTCGTGGAGCGGAGTCCCCTGGTTTCGAACCATGGGGAGGAAGCGCCGCCTCTTTTCTTGCGTTTTTGAAACACCTGTGCTAAAATAAAAGTGGAGGCTCAGGCACTCTGGTTCACCAGAGAGAGACGGTTCGCCTCCACGGGACCTTTCCAACAGAACGGTCGGGTTCCCATCGAGAAACCGCCATGGAGGAAAACGTTCTCGGTCGAGGGATCACGCTCCTCGCGAGGCCGTGCTGGGTGAGGAC
>DATAYF010000065.1:0-5647 GCA_036272735.1 Ktedonobacteraceae bacterium | reverse complement strand
TAAGAGGTCGGCTAATGGTGCTTGAGACTCCTGCTGTCTCGTCATTCCCTCGAACAGGCCGACATCTTTGACAGCGATCCAGCTCCTGGAAACACGATTCGGGTCGAGAGCGAGCTGCTTGCCAAAGTGCTGATAAACGGCAATGGGATAGAGGGTCTGCGTAAACATCTCAACAATGTTCATGGGATCGATATCACTCTTTTGCGCCAGGTTGAGTACCTCTCTCAACGCTTGCACTGCGGCAAAACTGATGAAATTCCCACCGAGCTTTACCATATTAGCTGCGCCAACCGTTTCCCCAAAATCGAAGATGCCCTGTGAAAGTGCCTCAAGTACCGGTCGAACCCGCTCTTTCGCAGCCTGTGGCCCTGCAAGGCAAATCCACAACTGCTGTGCGGCAGCCACCTGGGGGGAGCCAAAGACAGGAGCATCAACATAGTGACTCCCATAGCGGGCATGCAGTTGCGCGAGGTTCTGTGAGGTGGGAGGAGCAACGGTACTCATCGAGAGATGGATACCGTTCTGCCCGAGTTGCTCCAAAAAACCAGCGCTCCTCACAATCTCTTCCAGCGCGGCATCATCCGACACTATGGATATGACGATCCCTCCCGTCACCAGAGTCCCGCCTGGTTGGGAGGCTGCCTCGACACCCCTCACAGTAAACGGCTCCATTTTGCTTGCTGTCCGATTGTACACTTTGAGCCTGTATCCAGCTTTGAGCAGATTCTCGGCCATCGGTTGACCCATCCGACCTAGCCCAATAAAGCCAAGAGTTTCCTTCATCTGTCTGATCTCCTTCTGTTCATACTTCTTACTTGACGCAGATGCGCTCCTTGAGTATGCTCTTTGTATGATCCCAGGACCAGGGTTTCTTGATCATAGGTCTCTGACTACCAGGATGAGCAGAAACAGAAGGGGTTTCAATGAATGAGCACGAACGGCGGCTGGCCCTCGCCGATTTTTTACGCAAGCAACGAGCGCATCTTTCGCCCGCTGAGGTCGGGTTGCCACCCGGCCTGCGCAGGCGAACACCAGGCTTGCGCCGAGAAGAGGTTGCGCAGCTTGCCAACATTGGCACCTCCTGGTACATCTGGCTGGAACAGGGGCGCAACATCCACCCGTCAGTACAGGTGCTGGAAAGTCTGGCCCAGGCGCTCAGGCTCACGCCGAATGAACGTCGGCATTTGTTTCTGCTTGCCGGGCAATCCCTTCCTCCTCAAACTCCCCCTTTGCAAGAGCACATCAGCCCCGTGCTCCGACAGATGCTTTCTGATCTGGAGCCAGCTCCGGTGTATGTCATGGGACGACGGTTTGACTATCTGGCCTGGAACAACGCTGCCGAGAGGGTCCTTGCCATTTCGGCAGCATCAATTCCCTACGAGCGCAACCTGGTTTGGCGCTTCTTTACCGATCCGATGATGCGGGAATACTTCTCCCATTGGGAGCAGATGGCGCGGGGGCTGCTCGCAGAGTTTCGTGCAACCAGCGCGAGCTCATCTGGCGATGAGTGGTTTGAAGAACTGATTGAGGCCCTCAAGCAAGTCAGTCCTGAATTTTGTCGATGGTGGCAGGAGCACGATGCACCTCGCGAGCTTTCTAGCGACAAGATCATGGAGCATGCAACACTGGGGCACCTGGAGTTCCAGCATCTCATCTTGCAGGTCCTCAGCGATCCCGATGTGAGAGTCTCCCTTTACATGCCGAACGCGATGACACGCACCAAACTGCAACGATTGCTGAAAGATTCTGACCAGCCAGGAGTCGAACGCAAATTGCTCACCTAAAGAGAGAACAGAGGCGTGTAGCATTCCCTGCTCATATGCTTCAGCATTGCGCTGTGGCCTGCTCCCGCTTCACCAGCAGGTTGCTCTGCGGCGCTCCTCTACAACCTCGTTGCGCAAGTCGTGGGCACAGTGGTTTTGGTACTGTAGAGGATACTACAGGGATGCTGTATTTTACGCCGGTCTGATGCCATTTCCTTCCCCGCAGTTTACAATTTTTCCTTTCGTTATCTGGTACGACGTCTCTTTTTGCGAAAAACACACAGGGAGACCAGATGGGAAGAACAGTCTCGTGGGAAACGATGCAAAAACTGTTCAGCTATTCCATCTCGTTGCGCAATCCGTGGGTGCGGTGTGTCTGCTTGCTAGAAATGGTAACTCATCAAACGTCTTGTAAATTTTCTCATAGTTGACCTCACTCCACATATATCATATGCTGTTAAAGGAGTATTTGGAAACACGGATAAAGTGTTGAAGCACTTTCAAGAGAAAAATGTATGCTGATACGAGTAGAAATGGAGTCCATAGAGCATGGCAGACTTCAATGAGTTGCAGAAAAAGCGGATTGTGTATGAGATTGCTGGGATGGAGCAAAGCAGAGTCGCGAAGAACCGTGTCTACAAAACTATGGAAGAGAGAGACCTCCTGCTAGATGTCTACTATCCTGCGGACATGCGGGATGGGGAACAGCGCCCAGCGGTTGTCTTTGTGCATGGTCTAGGACCAGCCGAACTGGTAAAACATATCAAGGACAGTGGGCAATATGTCTCGTGGGCACAGTTCATCGCTGCCAGTGGTTTCATTGCCATCACGTTCAATCATCGCTCTCCTGATGAGCATACCTCTCTCAAAGACGTTGGCGGAGATGTTGATGAACTCGTCGCATACGTGCGTGAACATGCTCTTGAGTTGCAGATTGATAAAGAAAGGCTGGCTATCTGGGCCGGTTCTGCCGGGGTTCCTCTTGGTGTCCGCTCTGCACTGCGTGGTACTCCCTCATTTGTAAAGTGTCTGGTTGCCTATTACGGGCCGCTCGACTTAGAGCCACTGAAAGTTCATTGGCATTTGACAGAGGAGGAAGTACGTGAATTTTCAGCGCCGACCTATCTGGAGGAGTCCGCAGAGAAGCTGGCCCCGATGTTGATTACCAGAGCAGGTCTCGATTTCCCTGAACTCAATGCCACTATCGACCACTTCATCAAAGAGGCAAGTGCGAAGAACGTGACGCTCGATTTTATGACCCATCCAGGCGGGCAGCATGCTTTTGATATCCTAGATGACGTTGCACGTTCGCGTGAGATCATTCAAAGGACGCTTGAGTTCCTGAAAACCTCCCTGATCAGTTCATCTAGCTCACGTGTCTAAACGAGCGGGTCTCGTGAGTTGGGTGGAGCAACACACGGCGTTGGAGCAGCGGGAAGCCTGCTTGTCCATAGGCGTTCCGCTTGATCCACTTCACTTTATTCACGAACCCTTCGACTATTCCATTACTCCAAGACGCGGTGCACCCATTAGCTACGGCCTCCGCATCGTCGGCAAGCCCATCGACAAAGCCGATCAGTTCCGCGATGTCACTGGCCCGGACGGCTGCTTTCCATTGCTCCAGACGCACTTGCCCCTCGCGCTTGCGTAGAAGACGGCCAAAGTCTTGCGCAAGCGTGAACACGACAGCGATGGTCTTGTTGCACTGGATGAGCTGATCCAGATAGGCCGCTTGCTCTCTCGTACGGCTTTGTTCTGGCCTCACCATCATGAGCGCAACGCTTCGGGAAGAAGGGGGTTTGTCCCAGATGACTGTCTGTTTGGAGACAGGGCGTGCGACTTGCTGACGAAAGGGACGAAGCCTCATCTAAAGCGTCCGCTGCGTACCCGTATATCCCTGAGCGACAATTTCCTCGTACAACTGGGCGACGTTGTGGCACCCCTGGTTCCATCTCACAGTCAGGTAGGATAAGAAGTATAAAGGTTGACGCCAGTGTCAATGTCAAGGGAATCGAAGAAGCGGAAACAATCAGACGTTGTTCTTGCCTACCAATCCTTTCGCGGATTTTTGAAGGGCTTTTCTGTCGGAACCCCGATCTGTGAGCGGGAAAAAGCACCGCCATTTTATGTGGCACGAGGCTCTTGGCATCCTTCCTGATGTGATGAAGCCGACTTATAGAGGTTCTGCGCCATTTTATCTCGCGCCAATCCGCCATTTTTAAGGGCAAATAACACAACGTGTATCGTCGGTGCCAAAAAAATACAAGCAGCACGATGTCGGTGGGAAATTCGAGATCATTGAAAGGGGTGCCAGTTCGTTCATTCAAAACGTATTGGCACGTGAGGCAAAAGCATGGTACATAACCCGGTTGGGTTTTCTTTGCCCGTTTTCTTATAGTCGTAGCAGCGCAATGAGGACAGTCCATTCGCCAACACTCCTTGTTCAACGTTCTTTTGAGATGATGAGCATAACAGACGTGGAGCCGTTTTGCCAAGATAGTGTTTGAGTTCTGACAGAACCATTTAGGAACTCAGAAAGAATTAATTATCCCAAGAACATCTGTAAATTTCAGGCTCTCATATTCGCTCTCACTCTTTTTAACCTGACAAGTAGGAGGAAATTAGGAATAGTTTTACAAGATGGAGCAGATATGCCTTGCATAGAAGCATAGAAGAAGTTTTTCCTTTATAGGAAAAATGGTAGCGAATACTGTTGACAGCACATTTGTAACATTTATCAAGAGAGGTGCTTGTTCATGTCTAATGACAGATGGAACTGGTCAGATAGCGGAACTCAATCTTCATCTACAGGGTATCGGCAGAGTAGCTCATCTGCGGTAGACGATTATAAACCAGATCGTGGCGGCTGTTTGACAACCTGGTTGGTGGTGGCTGGCATAGTGAATGTACTGTTGCTGATCCTCACGTTTATCGGGCTGGGAGTTGTGAAGACGATAAGCGCTCTGGATATCGTCGGTATCATTTTTAATGTTCTGGTTATCGTCGCTATAGTGGGAATGTGGCGCTGGAAAAAGTGGGGCTATTATCTCTTGCTTGGGATGTTTATTGGGAGTATTGTGCTTCGGATCTTCACGCTATTGGGTAGCAGCGGATCATTCGGATATCTGCTCGGAACGATTGTTGGTGGGGGGATAGTGCTGCTTATTATGTATCTGCTGGTGCGTGACAAGCTAGAATATTTCGATTAGGATGGGGGAACCAGAGCTTTTTGCTCTGGCACAATTTAATTTTCGAGAGTCCCTAAGAGAGTAACCGCCGGAGGTTGACCCCGAGCACAAATTTCCAGCCGCACCGAAAGCTTACTACGCCGCGATTCAGTGGGTTGCCGAGCACGCAGCTCATCTCAATAGTGATTCTTCCAGGATCGCCCTGGGCGGCAATAGCGCAGGTGGCAACCTCACAGCGGTCGTTGCGCAGATGGCGCGAGATCGAGGAGGTCCTGCATTGGTCTTCCAGCTGCTGATATATCCTGATATCGATTTCAGGTAGACGATACCAGCTTACGATCAGTGGACGTGATTTTGAGAAGAGGCTATTCCAGCGCCATAGAGTAACCCCCTTTGTAACATTGATGGATTTCCCCTTGACCAGAAGCTCTTTCTGCTACATACTGGTAGCCAGTATATTACTTTGCAGTAGCGAGAAGGAGTTGATTGTAGGGAATGACCTCATACTGGCTTGCTCCTCGACCACAAAGTGTCGAGCATAAACACCCATTTTTAGTCTTTGACGGCCATGATCGCCTCCATATGCCTTTGACCGTGTTTGGGAAAGAGGCATGTGGGCACGTGAGTCCGAAGACCACCCAAACCTATCTGTACTCGTTGCTCCCCTATTTTTCATGGTTAGACTCTGATGCTTGG
>DATAYF010000064.1:0-3211 GCA_036272735.1 Ktedonobacteraceae bacterium | reverse complement strand
CAACGCCGAAAAGGCCGTATTGCGTGCTGGCTGCTGGGTGCGGGGGATGGCGCGGGCAGCAGCCCAGGCAGGATCGGCCCGCATCTGTCGCAAACGCTTCTGCCCCTCAGACAGCACGGCATTGTAGAACTGGCGGCCTGCCCCGACCTCTACAGCGGCTGGAAGAAAGATTGAGCCAATGGCAGAATAGTTGAGAGAAACAGCACATCAAGCGAGGACGGAAAGGAGGGAACCGATGAGAGCCTACTCATCTGATTTGAGAGAGCGGGTAGTGAAAGCCGTCGATCAGGGATGCAAGCGTGCAGAGATCATCAAGTTGTTTGGAGTCTCACGGGCCACGATCAAGCGCTACTTGAAGCTGAGACGTGAGACTGGACAGGTGAGCAGGAAACCGATACCTGGTCGCCCTCCGAAGAAACGTGCTGCGCTGCAAGCTGGCCTCGTCGTGCAGTTAGAAGCCTATCCTGATGCGACTTTGGAGATGCATTGCCAGTTCTGGGAACAGACGTCTCACATGCATGTCAGCCCCAGCACGATGAGCCTGGCGATCAGACGAATGGGCTGGACTCGTAAAAAGAAGACCGTGGGAGCGACAGAGCGCAACGAGGACCAACGCGCAGCCTGGCGGGAGCGGTGCAAGGAGTTGGATGCCACTCAGCTCGTTGTTCTTGATGAGTGTGGTTCTCACATTGGTCTGACTCCGTTGTATGCTCGTGCTCCGAGAGGCATTCGTGCGTCTGGCAAAGCACCCCGCAATCGCGGGAAGAATACGACGCTCATTGCCACGCTAACGTTTCACGGGATAGGTGAGTCGATGATCATCGAGGGAGCAACTACCACTGCTGTGTTTGAACAGTATGTCGAAGCTGTCCTGGCTCCAAGCCTCACCGCAGGGCAAATTGTTCTCCTGGATAATCTTGCCGCGCATAAAGGGAAGAGGATCGAAGAACTGATCACTGCTCGGGGCTGTCAGCTCATCTTTCTGCCCAGCTATTCACCGGATTTTTCCCCCATCGAGGAAACCTTTTCCAAGCTGAAAACGCTTCTGCGTCGGGCTGGGGCTCGCACACGTGAAGCGCTACACGAAGCCATTGGCCAAGCGTTGCTCAAGGTGACTGCAGAAGATGCGCAGGGCTGGTTCCGGCATTGTGGCTACTTTCCACAAGCGGGAGGGTAATCGTCTCAAAAACCTTGGTTTACTGTGATACCTCCCGAAATGCCGGCAAAACCTCTTTGCTCATCCCAGTTCCCCAACCTGAAACACCTGAAGAGCAAATTTGAGGAATTCGGCATGTATGCCCACATGCCCATAGTCCTGGGCGTTGTAAACCGCGAGGAAGTGGCTATCGGGGGACCAGGTTAATTGTCCGGGAGCTCGGGGGGCCTGGTAAGCGAAGAGAGCTTTTCCGCTTTGAGCATCCCAGAACTGGATCGTCGAGTTTTCTCCCCTGGTGTAGTCTGACTCAGAGCCCCCGGCGATATTCCCCGCGGCCAGATAGCGCCCATCTGGGGACCAGGAACAGCCTGTGAGGTGTCCATTGACGCTCTGGCAGGTGAAAAGATGCTGGCCCGTACGGGCATCACAGATCTGCACCGTGTTTTCATAGGTCAGAAAGGCCAGGAGCTTGCTATCGCTGGACCATACGAGAGGTTGTGCATCCGATAGACTTCCAATGTTGCTCCCATTCGCATCGTAGGCGGAGAAATCCACCCCGGTAGCCTGGAAAAGCAGCTCGCCTGTGTGCGCATCCAGCATCCGAATTGGATTGTTCTCATCAAACAACCACAAAGCAAGCGTGGTTCCATCAGGAGACCATTGTAAAGGGACTTCTCGTCCATTCGCAATGTGATGCGTCCAGAGGCGAGTACCCTTTGTGCTATCCCAGACTTGAACAGAACCCCCAGCGCAGATCAGGGCCAGGCGCGTATTATCCGGCGACCAGACCATTGAGGTAACGGTAAAATCTCCCGCCTGCCCTTGCTCTTGAACACTCCAGTCCTTGATCAGGTGGTTCTGCTGAATATCCCAGATTTGCACGATGGTGTCACTGCCACTATCATTGATGTCACCAGTGTCCTGACAGAGAGCACAATACGTCCCGCTTGGTGCGAGTGCGAAGGGAGAAAAGGTGTTGCCGAGATGTCCAAGAGGCGGCGATTTCCAGATCTGCTGTCTGCTCAGGATATCCCGTACCACTGCTCGATACTCATCGTAAGGAACAGAGCCAACGTCCCCGACCTCGGCAACATACCTCCTGTTAGATGACCAGAGAATCCGGCCGTGCAGCCCTTGTGGACGAAATACACTCGGCTGTACCCAGTCCTTCTTTCCCCTCTGCACATCGAGAAGAAAGAGGGTCTGGAAATCAAACCCGAGCAGATGGGTATTATCTGGCAGCCAGGTATAATTGCTCAGGGGGTACTCTCCCAGCGGAAGATTGAGCACACGATGCTTGTCAACAGGCAAGTTGGCAGGCGCAAGTGGGGGCATACTCAGGAGCCATTTTTCTTGGAGGAGCCATGCTCCCCCACAACTCCCCAGAGCTAGCAGGACTGCACCTCCAACTATCAGCCGCCGGTGGCGCGAGTATCTAGAGTCTCGGAGTTGGGGAAGTCTCGTTGTCTTTTCCCTCAAAGCATCCAACTTCTTCCCGCAAACAAGACAGATCAGGTGGTCCTGTGGCTGCCTGCTCCCGCAATGCGGACACTCGGTGTTTTTTGAATCCATACGTTTTCCTCCGAAGTGTGCCTGAGAGATGGCTCCTTTTCTTTCCCAACGGTATCATACAACCTGGAGCGTTCCATGGGGCAAATGACCCATATTTGTGAGAATGAATAACTGGAGCAGAGAAAAGGTGTCACACAATCGGCCGTTATCTGAGACAGCAAGACGCCAACTAGCATCGTGTTCTGGCACATGATTCCACGCTGATATAACCTGATGTTTTGTGCCAAAACGCATCTCAAAAACAGCGTCTCAAAATATATTCCTCTCGACAGAAAAGCTGAGGTTTCTTGATAGTTTGGGAAGTGGAATCCTCTTTCTTCTTTTATCCCAGTGTTGGCCATGGGATGGCTCAATATTTTTACCAGCCGCAGTAGCGGTAGTTTGTTGACGGAGGTCAAGAAGAGTTATAGAGCGCGATGGCCAGTGCCTGTTCAAGCCAATGAAGCAGGTGCTGCAGAGCAGGAGGTGGGGGCAGTTGAGACC
>DATAYF010000063.1:0-10148 GCA_036272735.1 Ktedonobacteraceae bacterium | reverse complement strand
ATGCTCGCCAGAAACGACGCCTCCAGCGCAAGATGGACCGGCAGCGCCGTGCCAATAATCCCGACAATTATGATGAGAAAGGCCGCATTAAAAAGCACGGGAAAACACGCCTGCGTTGGAAAGAGAGCAAGAGATACCAGGCGACCAGGCGACGGGCAGCCAACACTGAAAGAAGACTCGCCGCTCACCGCGAGAGTCTGCATGGACACCTGGCTCATCGCATAGCTTCGGTGGGCACCACGATCACCATCGAGAAAACCTCGTTCAAAGCATGGCAGAAGCAGTATGGTCGGAGTATAGGACTTCGAGCACCGGGGATGTTTGTAGCACATTTGGCCCGCAGAGTTGCAAAAACTGGCGGCACGCTGCACGAAGTTTCCGCCTACCAGACCAAACTGTCTCAATATTGCCATCACTGTGGGTAGTATCACAAGAAGCCCCGATCTGAGCGTTGGCACCGTTGTGAGTGCGGGTTGGGAGCAGTGCAGCGTGATCTGTATTCGGCCTTCTCGGCTTGCCCACCTGGAACCGGAGCAAACAACCCCCTCCATCACCCAGCACGTCTGGGAAGGTGCGGAGCCGCGCCTGCGAGCCGTGATGGAGGATCTGCAACAACGTGCAAACGCGGGGGAGCCATTTCCCCGAAGCATGGACGTGTCGGCTTCTGGCAAAGCTGCCCGTGCCCGAGTGCGTCGGCTCACAAGTCTGGGCCCATCCCCACCAAGTCTGGGCCCATCCCCACCAAGAGCCGGTTGTCCCCGCGGGGCCGATCGGAAGCGTTGGGTGAGCAACAGGAAGCCCCGCCGCATGTATGCCGGGGAGGTCTCAGTGACCGTGTATGGTAGGAGAGCAAGATACGAGAAGTTTTTTCGCGTTCTTCATGCTATAATGATCGATATGCCGCATCTCGTTGACCGTCTGTCTCGTTACCAAAGGGAGCAGGTTTTCAATGGAACGTTCAAAGCAAAAAATCACAACATTTTTAATGTTTGATGGCAAGGCTGAGGAGGCCATGAATTACTATCTTTAACCAGGCAGAAATCCTGAGTATTAATCGGTACAGAGCCAACGAAGCTGGTGCTGAAGGGAGCATATCGCATGCGACCTTTTCATTATATGGGCAAGTGTTTATGTGCATGGACAGTAATGTGAAGCATGACTTCACATTTACTTCATCAACGTCCTTGTATATCGCCTGCACAACTGAAGATGAGATTAATCAGCTCTTTGAGAAGTTATCTCATGACGGCAAAGTACTTGTCCCATTAGCAGCTTATCCATTCAGTCAAAAGTTTGGTTGGGCTGCGGATAAGTATGGGGTTTCATGGCAATTGAACCTGGAAAGAATTTAACTCTTTGTTGAAGAAGGTGTTTATCCGAGGCTGCAAGGTTTGTTCTCAGACTTCTCAGCACCTGCGGCAGCACAAGCCCACTGCTCGCCCAAAACCCATACAGTCTCGCCAATACATATGGCAATTACCCGCTTATCTCACCGGTATCGATGTTGGGGTCGATGATTTTGATGACTTCGACCGAGTAGAAGCCGAGGTCGATGTGGTGCAGCGTGCCTGTGATGAGTTCGGTTAGCTCTTCCACACCCGCCAGCTTGTAGCGGGCCAGGGTAAGCTGGAAATAGAGGCTGTGCAGAAATAGCCTGGTGTTATGGTAGGCACAGATATCGGCCTGCCGGGCAAAGCGTATCGTATCCTCCCAGTGCATCTTCTCCTCAACAGCCCCAAACTGCTCGCACCACCAGCGCCAGAATGTACGGCCGAGCAGGTTGCGCGTCAGGGCAGCGATGACGACCAGCGCCAGCCGCTCATCTTCAACTTCGACGTAGGCGTGCTCAACCGGTGCAGTAATCTTCTCGGCGATGGCCGTCAGGATGCGCTCCAAATCGTGCTCACCCATATAGCGATTGCGCGTCAAGACACCGAGCATATCACCGGCATGGGCGATAGCATGCATCCAGCCTTTGCCTGGTACGTGGCCGCGCAGGTCTTGCTCGCGGCTCAGGTAGTTGATACCCTGCTCCAAGACGCTCTGTAGCTCTTCGGCGCGCAAGAATGCATGGGCGTTGTCGTATTTGAGGATTTCAGAGATCACGAGCGCGGAAAACGAGCGCAGCAGCACGCGGTCGTCGCCCTGTTCGCCCAGACCATGCGCCAGGTTCGTCAACAGTTCCGTAAGCATCCCGCGTAGCTGCTCAGGCGTATAGTAGCCCTGCTGTATCCAGTTTTCGAGCGTGCTATAGATGTAGTAATCGCGCAACTCCGGGTCGCTGTCCCCCAGCCTGTTGAGCAATTCCGGCGTCAATTGTTCAACGTGCCAGCCAGCCGGAACCTGAAAATGTTGTTGATAAATGGAGCGCCAAAACGCTTTGTCCAATGTGTTGTTCCTTTAGCGTAAAGAATGAAAACACTCATCATATGAAACGCTACGTGATAAATGTTGAATACAACAACGTAGATTATATACTACTCGGTGTTCTATAATAGGGAATGCCCACTATATTTGCGCCATCAAGCGAACAGGGAGGAGAAACCTCTATGGACGGAATCAAACTATCTCAATCGGCGGCAAGGGCAGCGTACGGGGCTGTCATTCTCTTTGCTATTCACCTCGTCACTTATTTTATCCCGGCTATTCGTGATGTGACAACGAGCAGTTCAGTGATCGGGGCTGAAGCGCTTGCGGTCTTAGCGGTCGCAGAGCATCTCATCTTGTTTCCGGTCATCGCGGCACTTCCCGCGCCAAGGTGGGCCAAAGCTGCTGGTTATGGCTGGCTTGTCCTCGACATCGCCACGGATATTATGCAACTGAACGGAGTGGTCAAGCTGACGTATCTTTCGTTGCGCTATGGAGCCAATGTTGCCGCGGCCATCTGGATCGCCTCGGCCTCCTGGCAAGGAAGGAGTGCGTTGCGCGTCATTGGTTTGCTCGTGGCGCTCGACCTCGTCATCTACTCGTTTATTGCCTTCATTCCTTTTACATTTGTCATCCTCATTCCTTCGCTGGTACTGCTTCCACTCTGGTTCTGGTTCGTTGGACGCTTACTCGCACGCGGTCATGAACATCACCAAAACCAATCCAGACTTGACGAGGAGCAGGTTACGTCACAGGAATACTTACCCTAAGCAAATTTGTTCTTTTTAATTATAGGGGGATAATAATAGCAGGACAAGAACTCACAAAATCCCTGGCTTGCTGGCATTTTTTCGCAGATTTGCACATAATGAAAGAGAGATATATTTTATGAATGAATGGGAAGAACGGAACCAAAAGGTTGTCGATGAATTCCGCGCCAATGGTGGCGAGGTGAAGGGTTGGGCGCCATTAATCCTGCTGACGAACACGGGAGCAAAAACTGGTCGCACGCGCATCACGCCATTGATGTATGTTTCTGACGGCGACCGCGTACTGGCGGTAGCTTCCAAAGGTGGCAGCCCAAAACACCCTGAATGGTATCTCAACCTGCTGGCTCACCCCGAGGTTACTGTCGAGGTGGGGAACGAGAAGTACGATGCCACGGCCAGGGTGCTCAGCGGCGCTGAGCGTGAAAAGGCCTTCACGAGGGCGGCAGAGGTATTTCATCCCTATGCTGAATATCAAAAGAAAACAGCACGCGAAATCCCTGTAATTGCGCTTGAGCGAAACAACAAGTAATAAAAAAGCGGCCAGCCATGCAATAGCGCGCTATTGCATGGCTGGCCGCTTTTTTATTACCCAACCACGAACTCCCCCGGGTTCATGGTGCCGCGTGGGTCCCATTGCTGCTTCAGGCGTTGCATGATGTCGAGGGCTTGCGGTTGATAGCCCCAGCGGTCGATTTTCGCGAACAGGGGATCGGGCATACCGATGACGACGGTATAGCCATCAAGGTCCAGAGTGGGTTGGCGCAGGGCTGCTAACCATGCCTGGGCCTCGTCGGCGTCACCGCTACGCTTCACGGCATAGACGAAGCCGCTACCGATATCAGCGCAAAAGATGCCTTCGTTAAGTTGCCGCTCTTGCTTGAGCAGGTAGTCCGGCAGATCCTTGACCGGCACGCCTGCGCGCACTTTGAGCATGCTGCCCGCCGCGTGTCCCAGTACGCTAGCCCAGATGTCGGTGGCGCTCGTGGTGCTCACTTCCAGCGCTTCGGGTGCGCCCACGGCTGTCAACGCTTGGCGAACCTGCGCCAATTCCGCCAGCACATCCTCTGCCAATCCTTCGGCGGTGTATGCCAGCAGATAGTTGCTCTGGGGAACGTCTTGCGCCTGGTAACCTTTACTCAGCACGATGCCCGAGGCGTTGAGCGCCAGCGGGAGCGCGGCCCCGGCCCATTTCAGGCCATCGTCCAGCTTTTCCACGGGCACCAATAGCGTTGTTTTGTGGCGCGGCAATGGATGAATCTTAAAGGTGACGTCGGTCATCAAGCCGAGCGTGCCATGCGAACCGACGATCAGCTTGGTGAGATCGTAGCCCGCGACGTTTTTGACGATAGGTCGCCCGGTACGAATGACACGCCCATCGGCGAGGGCGACGGTCGCGTACAGGGTCAGGTCACGAATAGACCCGTAGCGCATACGCAGTGGGGCGTTGTTGTTCGCGCCCACGATGCCGCCAATGGTGGCGCGCTCCCACGGTGAGGCGATGGCAAGTTGCTTACCATCCTGCGCCAGAAACGCCTGCAACTTGCTGAGTGGCGTGCCCGCGCCCGCTGTGATGTACAGGTCTTCGGGGGCATACGTTTTGATGCCCCGCAGCGCCTCCGTGCTGACTCGCGTGACATTGTCGCGCTTGACAGGACGGTCGACAGAGACGCTACGCCCGGCCTGCGCCAGTGCGCGCATCCCTGCCGCTGCCTCTTCGGCATCCTGCGGCGTAAAGATTTCGCCTTGCAGCGCCCGCGCACCGTCCGCGCTAACACCTAGATACTCGCCAGTATGGCCCGCGAAAGGTGCAACACCATCGCTGGCCGTTGGCGCGGGGAAGATCTTGCCCGGATTAAAGATGCATTGTGGGTCGAAGACCTGCTTGATGTTCCAGTGGGCCATCATTTCGGCAGGATTGTGCATAATCGGCATGTATTCTCGTTTCTCGATACCAACACCGTGCTCACCCGTCAGACTGCCCCCCATCTCGACGCTGCAGCTAACCATCTCGCGACCAGCCTGCCTGACTCGCGCCAGCAGCTCGGCATCGTTGGGATCGGGAATGAGCACGTTGGGGTGCAGGTTGCCGTCGCCCGCGTGGAAGACGTGTCCCGAAACCAGGCCATACGCCTTGCTGATGCGCTCGACTTCGCCGAGAATTTCGGCCAGGCGGCTGCGCGGAACGGTAATATCGATGATGTAGAAGGCCGGGGCGATACGGGCGATAGCTCCCGCCGCACTCTTACGGGCCAGCCAGATTTTGTAGCGCTCATCTTCATCTTGCGCAATGCGGATGCCGTAGCCCTTGTATTGTTGCAGGATACCCACGATCTCAGCGATTTGCGGCTCCAGGCTCGCGGGATAGCCATCGATATCGATAATCAGTACCGCGCCAGCATCAAGAGGAAGATTGGCATGGGCAAACGGCTCAACAATGTTGATGGTCTGGTTGTCGATTAGTTCCATTGTCGCGGGGGTGAGTCCAGCGGCGATGACGGCCGAGACTGCTGTTCCGGCCTGTTCGACCGAGTCGAAAATCGCCAGCAGGGTCTTGACGCCCGGTGGATTGCGTACCAGGCGCGTCATGATTGAGGTAATCATGCAGAGCGTGCCTTCGCTACCAGTGATGAGGCCGGTGAGGTCGTACGCGGGATAATCATTGGCCCGCCCACCAACGCGCACGGCGCGCCCATCAGCCAGCACAACATCCAGGCCGGTGATGTAGTTGGTGGTGACGCCATATTTGAAGCAATGTGGGCCGCCAGAGTTTTCCGCGACGTTGCCACCCATGGTCGAGGCGCGCTGGCTGGATGGGTCGGGCGGAAAATAGAGATCGTAGGGCTTGACCTGCTCATCCAGGCGCAGGTTAATCAGGGCAGGCTCCACGATGGCGCTGCGTCCCTGCGTATCGATATCGAGGATGCGGTTCATATGTACAAATTCAACGATTACGCCTCCCCGATCCGCCACCGCGCCACCGGAGAGGCCGGTGCCCGCGCCACGCGCAATCAGTGGCACGCCATGCTCGTGTGCCCAGCGCACGATGGCACTGAGTTCTTCTACATTGTGGGGAAATACTACGCCTTCGGGTGCGCCCTTATCAAGTCCGGCGTCAACTTCGTAAGCCACAAGAGTTGCTCTATCCGCAAATACTCGCCCTCCTGGCAGTACGTTCTTCAGTGAGTCGAGCGCGGTCTCTTTCAGCATTATTCGTACCTCTTTTCCATTAGGAGCATTGTTGGTAGTATTATACAGAGAAGTATAGCACAGCGAGGTACGGTGGGCCCCGATTTCATCGTGGGTCTACCGTAAATCGCATATTACATAATACTGAGGAAACGCATAATGCATACCGCCGATCATACACTACCAACATCCAAACATTTTCGGCTCCAGGCGTTGGCGAAGGGAGTTTATGCCGCTATTGCGCTGCCTGGTAGCGGCTCACTGGCGAACGCTGGCATCATCGATCTGGGGGAGAGCACGCTGCTGTTCGATACGTTCTGGACACCGCAGGCCGCGCAAGACTTGCGGATGCTTGCCGAGCAACTTACCGGCCATTCGGTCGCCTACGTGGTCAACAGCCATGCCGACGGCGATCATATCCATGGCAATCAGGCGTGCGCTGACGCGACGATTATCGCCACAGAGCAGGCGCGGGTGGCGATGGCTGGTCGTTGTGCCGCCTTCGTCAACTGGCTGCGCGCCAATACTGATGCCTATCTACGCACGCGTGAACAGTACATCACACGCGAGCAAGATGCCAGGCGGCAACGCGCACTGGAACTGAGTCTGGCAAGCCAACAAGCATTTGCTGAGGCCCTGCCCACGTTCGAGCTAACGCTGCCAACGCTGACCTTTGACAAAAGAATGACGCTGCATGGTTCGCGGCGCTCCGTTGAACTGGTGAGCCTGGGTGGTGGGCATAGCGAGAGCGACGCATTTTTGCTTTTGCCCGACGCAAAGATTGCCTTTATGGGCGATCTGCTGTTTGTGCAATCGCATCCCACGACCTGGAAAGGCGACCCACACGCGTGGATCGACATACTTGAGCAGATCAGCGCGTACGACCTCTCGGTGCTCGTGCCCGGTCATGGTCCAGTGGGTAATATGCAGGATGTGGTGCAGTTGCAGCAGCTTTTGCAAGAAATGTTGCGCCTGGTCGCGGAAGTGGTTGAACGCAAGGAGCCAGCCGCCACTACCGAAACGATAACATTGCCCTCGGCCTACGCCGCCTGGGAGGAGCCAGAACTGTTTGCACGCAATTTGCGTTTTATGCATGAACTTCTGGCTAAACGTGAGTTAGTGCTTGCTCCCCAGGCTCCCAAGGTCAAACGCGACGCACAGGGCCGTCCCATAAGCGGCGTTTAGATACATCTGAGACTCCCTGCAGCTAAAAGCCAAGGGATGCTCCCGTCGTTCCAACGCTTCCTCATCTTGCGAGAGGCTCTTGTCGGAGACCGAGAGCATTGCAAGCCGACCAACTCGAACGGGAGAGGACAGGACCGTGAGGAGTGCCAGAAGGCCTCCCCAGCCGGCTGGTTGCTCCTTTTCGTTGCGACGTGCACCCGCCTCCAGGCGACACCAACGAAGAGAACAGAGCGGTTCTCCTGCCGTGGTTTTTTTCACCGTACGGACGTATGGCGCCTTGTTAGAACGAATGTACCATCCATGACTCTTCCTGTCACGTGTTTTCTGCGCCGGCGCGAATGGTAATAGAAGGCTAAGCAAGGATTACGAGCGGAAAGTGCAAACCAGTGAAACACTGATCCAGGCAGCGATGGTTCAGCTCCTCCTCGCTCGTATGGGGAGCAAGAGCTAACCAGTGCCCAACCTTCCCCTTAGTCGTCGATCGCCTGGTAGGCCAACGTCCAGAAAGCGACGTTCGGCGGATTGGGGGAAGCCAGGAAGCATGGGGTCATCAGAATGATGATCATGTTCTCTCTGGGGTCACAATACCAGGAGGTGCCCATACCGCCATCCCAGCCGTACCGACCGGGGACCGCCGCGATATCATCGCGCCTGGTGATCACGCAGACGCCGAACCCCCAGCCCTGGCTGTCAAAAAAGCCAGGGAATAGGCCGGACACCGCTTTCTGCTCAGGGGTCAACTGGTCGGTCGTCATCGTCTCGACTGACGGTCTCGACAGGATGCGCACGCCGTTGTGTTTGCCTTGGGAAAGCATCATTTGACCAAAGGCCAGATAGTCATTAATGGTCGAAACCAGTCCTCCTGCTCCCGACGGAAAGGCTGGCGGACGACTCCATTGACCGCCCACCGCCTCGTCATACACGGTCAGCATCCCACTTCCAGGATCACGCCAGTAGCTGGTGGTGAGCCGATCGAGCGATGCCTCCGGCACACTGAAACTGGTATCCCGCATGTCAAGTGGCTCGAAGATGCGCTCGTGCAAGAACGTCTCAAGCGGCTGGTCTGAGGCACGTGCAATGAGGAGGCCGAGCACGTCGGACCCCGTGTTGTACATCCACTGTTCACCCGGTTGGTGCATGAGCGGAAGCCGCCCCAGGCGACGTATCCATTCATCAGGGAGAGGCATCTGCGATGGCTTCGGCGGCCCCATGCCAATCTGCTGGTCATTTGCGGCTTTCAGGATGGGATAGGCATCTGGCGGTGCCAGCAACTGCCCGAAGCCCATGCGGAATGTGAGCAGATCCCGCACAGTGATTGGTCGCTTCGCGGGGATGCTCTCGTCAAGCGGCCCATCGAGCCGCTTCAACACCTGTCGCTCGGCCAGTTCAGGAAGCAGAGCGTCCACTGGCTCGTCCAGCCGTATCTTACATTCCTCCACTAGGATCATGGTCGCTACAGCGATGATGGGCTTGGTCATGGAGGAGATGCGGAAGATGGTGTCACGCTGCATTGGGGAGTGCTCACCAAACGCCTGCGTCCCAATGAGATCAACGTGGACCTCACCCCGCCTGCTGACCAATGTGACGAGACCGGGCACTTCTCCGCGCTCGACATACCCAGCCATGACATCATGCATACGTGAGAGTCGCGTCTTGGACAATCCTGAAATGCTCATTCTCTGTTCCCTCCGTTCTCCTTTACAAGACCTTTTTGACAGCGTGTTCTGTGCTTTACTGAAAGGTGCTGCTCGCCCTTCACGGTCTTCCGCAACTCACCCATCTCCAGTCCCAAACCAGATCTGGTGAGGCGCGGGCACCATGCAAGACCCATCTGCCGGACGTCAGAACTGATGACGTGTGTGGCTGAAAGTGCCCTTCGCGAACGCGAGAACTTTGATGGGTTTGACCTCGAACACAAGAGCCATCCCTCCATGTTTGTGGTGGAGGCCGCCACCTCTCCCCTCGTATTGCCATCGCCCATCCCATTTCGTGGCCCATGCTGAGGCAAGGCGTTCGAGCAGGTCATCGTCGATGATCCGGACGGCGTCGCCCTCGACCACGACATCAAGCCCTGCATCCCAGTGATTGCAACCAGTCATCAGGATCACGTGCGGGTTCTTATGCAGATTGAGGGCCTTCTGTTCGGTGGCACCGGTGGTGAAATAGAGAGCCCCATTGAGCCACACGGCAACCAGCGGAGTCATGTGGGGGCGACTGTCTGCCCGGACCGTCGAGATCCAAAATAATTCGGCGGTTTCCAGCACGCGACGTGTCTCATCCCATGGGGTGGCAACCGTGTCCGGAGCGCTGAAGCGCGGGTCGATGTTCGTCACAGGTTCGTTCATGAGAAAGAACTCCTTTCAATTGTTGGGTGATGGGGAAAGACGGTACCACTGGGTCTTTCCCATGAGCCTTGTGCTTCATCACATCGGCCTGTGGAGACCGCCGTCATTTATGCGGGGGAGGAAACAGGCCTTCCTTTCGGGCTGGTTGGGGTGGGTGGCTTCTTTCCCGTATCAGCTTTCTTCGCGATTGTTTTTGTTGTGAGATTGCCGACCAACCAGGAGCGGAACGCCACCCAGGTCAAGACTCGACAGTTCTCAACCTTTGCGCCCTGTGTTAATCGTTTGTTCGTTCGGT
>DATAYF010000062.1:0-3708 GCA_036272735.1 Ktedonobacteraceae bacterium | reverse complement strand
CTGACGAGATAGCTCACCCGGCGAACCTCCTGCTTCCCGTCGAGCAGTAAGGAGCGAGAGTGTACCACGAGAGCAAGGGAGCTGAAATTCATGAAAGCGCCACACATTCCTCAATGGGCAAGCCCCACCTCATTCAAGACTCTGTTGACGAATGCCAGAAATACTGGAATGGTAGAATAGGAGGAAAAAGCCAGCCAGAAGGAGGAGAAGCATGTTGATGTATCCGCAAGGAATCGGAAGCATTCCAGCCGAAACGGTGCGCATAGCGCGGGCCGCGTGCCCCAAGGGGACGCTAGCGATGCGCCTGCGAGATGCGTTGGGAGCCATTGTATACAGATGAGCAGTTTGCCGCCCTTTACCCGGTGGAGGGACAGCCAGCCTATGCACCGTGGCGACTGGCGGTGGTCACGGTGTTGCAATACAGCGAGAATCTCACCGATCGGCAAGCGGCCAATGCCGTGCGCGAGCGCATTGATTGGAAATCCCACGGATTGCGCAACGAGCTGACGGATAGCGAACGTTTGTTGCCAAATGGTCTCCTTGAAGGAAAAGAACCACTGTTTTTCCAACAAGGAGACCTCCATGACAAGTATCGTTGATTCTTCCGTCAAGATCCACATCTGCCGAGTTGGCTCCCTGTCCGCCTCCCTGGTTTGGGGAAGTCGTGCTGTTGGTCACGCACCTGAAGAAGCAAGGAGTATTCACGAAACTCTGTGAGCGTGTCCGTTTTGCCCGGCGACGTTTTGGACGCTATGAGGTGATCGATTTTCTAGCGGTGCTCTTCGGCTACGCGATCAGTGGTGAGCGCACCCTGGAGGCATTCTACGAGCGACTTCAGCCTTTCGCCGCCCCGTTCATGGCCTTGTTTGATCGTGACCGGCTCCCCGCCCGCTCAACGCTTTCACGCGATTTCGCGGCGCTGACGGAGGAACCGGTCGAAGCCCTGCGGACGCTCTTTCTCGATGATCTGCTGGCTCGTCCACTCACGCACGACAAGCAAACCAGAGCGCTGGTGGATCGCGCGGGCAACACCTGGATGGTGTTTGACATCGACGGTACGCGGGAAGCCGCGAGCCCTCGTGCCTTGCCCCAGGGAGATGAACTGCCTCAGGCTCTTCGTCGGTTGGATGACATCTGCGCGCCTGGCTACCGAGGCCGCAAACGCGGGGAGGTTGTCAGGACGCGCACAACAGTCTCACAGGCACATAGTTATCAGTGGCTCGGCAGTTTTGGCAACCGTGGGAACGGGCGCTATCGGGAAGAACTGCGCAAGGTGCTCTCGGCCATTGGCCGGTATCTGGCTACCCATCAGCTCTCACAAGAACGCACGCTGGTGCGGCTCGATGGGCAATATGGAAATGGAGCGGTGCCCTCCGATGTAGCTGGCTTCTCGTTTGTCACCCGTGGCAAAGACTATCGCCTGCTCGATCATCCGCTCGTTCAGGCGCGCTTGCACTTGCCCCCGGATCAACTTCAGCAGCGTCCCGAAAGCCAGACAGCGCGTAGCCTCTATGATTGCCTAGAGATCCCTGTGGGACCTGAGGGGATGCCCTGCCGCGTGATCGTGTCCACGCATCCCGCTGGAAAGAAGAAGAGTCCCATTGGGGTGACACGCGCAGGGGTGGTCTACGAACTGTTCTTCACGAACCTCCCGCAGCACACCTTCATGGCCTGCGATGTGGTTGAGTTGTATTTGCATCGTGGTGCCTTTGAACCTGCGCTTTCAGATGAAGACCAGGAAATCGATCCCGACCGATGGTGTTCTCATTCGGCCTGGAGGCAGGAAGCCTGGCAGTGCGTGGCGCAATGGACCTGGAATCTACGTCTGGAGTTAGGCCATCACCTCAAGCCAGAGCCACTGCGCATCGCCGAGTTTGCACCTGCTTTTGGTGAACCTCAAACAGAGCAGGCACCTGCGCAGGGCTACGAGCCACCTGTCATCGGAGGAGCTTGGAAAGCCGGATGCTACTCAGGCGAGGACTTTGCACTCCAAGCAGATGGAACCGTTTGTTGCCCAGAAGGGAAGAAACTCTTCCTCCAGGAGCGACGACAGGAACAGGACGGCAGCCTGAGGATGGTCTACGAGGCCAGGATTGCTGACTGTCGGGCCTGCGAAAGCCGCCCACAGTGTCAATGGCACGGGCACCAGGCTCAGCATCCGCGCCGAGTGAGTGTGTTGCTGTATCCTCGAAAGGCGGGCTCTGCGCCACTGCTTTGGCGTGACTGGCCCCGTCGGGAACAGCGGCGAGCATGCATCCAGGTCGTGTGCTCCCAGCACCTGTACGTGGAGGAAACGGAGCCGACTGACCAACCTCCCATATCGCCTGCCGTCCTCTCCCGTGCTCAGCGGGCACGCTCTCGTCTGAGCTGGCTAGCCTGAGCGGCTCGCGCGCAACGTCCGCGAGACTCAGGCTGGCCAACTCACCTTCAAGCTGTTCGGGATTCCAGAACACTTTGCCATGTGGCTCGGCCTGAGCGCGCAGTAGAGGAAACATTACAACGTTTCCCCGAACGCCGCGAGTTCTTGCTCCTCAAAGAGCGCACGTGGGTGCAAGCGTGCCTGTTCCAGACGTGGCTCTTGTGGCCGCCCACGCCAGATCACACACAGCACATCTTCAACGGTTGCTCCCAGTTGCCGGAGAACTTCGGCACTGTCGATCACCTGACCCCCCGTTGTGATCACGTCTTCGATGAGGCAGAGCCGTTTGCCTGCGACGGCCCCTCCTTCGACTTGTTTCTGAGTGCCGTAGGATTTTGGTTCTTTACGCACGAAGACCACAGGCAGCCCGACTTCTAATGACAATGCGGTCGCTAAGGGAATGCCGCCTAATTCCACTCCCGCCAACAGGTCAATCTCTGGCGGAAGAAGAGGAACCAGGGATCTGGCAACCTGTCGGAGGAGGACGGGATCAGACTCGAACTGATATTTATCCAGATAGTGAGAGGAGATCTGTCCTGAACGGAGGCGAAACGATCCGTGGACGTAGGAGATCTGGGCGATGGCTTTTGCTAGATCGCGGTGGGACATCTGTTGCATACGTTTCTCTCGCTGGTTTCTTTTTCCAAGATTCTCAAGCTCCATTCGTTGGCTTCGTCTGAGCAGGGAGGCCGAGAGAAAGGAACGTGGTTCTGTTCTTTCAGTCTAGCACATGGAGCAAGGTGCCGTGAGGGGCAAAGCACATTTCTCTGAACGGACATCTTCGGGAGTCACTTCTTTGAAACAGGGTGTATCTCGTTGCGCAATCCGTGGGATATACGTTGAGACGAATTCCTCGAGGAATGTCACAGCCCCAGGAATGTATTTTTTTGCAAATAGAACAGAATAGAATAGAATAGAGAGTAAAATGGCGGATGATTACGCTGTGTGGTTTGCCAATCGCCAGGGAGGATTTTGACCTGCATCGGGCAACGTATTACGCGGATCTCAACCAGCCGCTTTCGGCTGACGAGTTTGTTGCTTCATTGAAGACCCAATTGACCACAGCACTCGCCTCATTTGAACGCTTCATGGCGAAAAAGCCGAGCGCTGTGGCCATAGGCACCAAGCGTGGGAAACGGTGGATCACGCTCTTGGTAAATACCATGAATGGCTATTCTATCGAACAAAAGTCCTCTATCGCCTATTTTTGCAAGGATCTTAGAAGTACCTCATCCGACCACGCGGCCGGTGATCGTCGTGACCGTCGTGGGGCCCCAGGATGCGTTCGG
>DATAYF010000061.1:0-4832 GCA_036272735.1 Ktedonobacteraceae bacterium | reverse complement strand
GGGTGGGGTGTAGGTCCTGTGCAGCGGGATCTGTATTCAGCGTTTCTGGCGGCCTATCTTGATGCAGCAGATACCATGCCCTCATGTCCCCGGTACGTAGTACCCTGGGAAGGTGCGGAGACGCGCCTGCGGGCGGTCCATGAGCGACTGCAACAACGGGCAAACGCGTGGCAGTGCTTGCCGCCCTCGCATGGGTATTCCCCGTGCCAGAGTCCGTCTGCAGCCCCTCAGCCCAAAAGTCTCGCGCGAACCCACACCAGAGCCACCCTTGCTCCTGAGACGAGGAAGCGTGGAAGGAACGCCCAGAACCTCCCGTGTTTTAGCCGGGAGAGTCTTCAGACCTGACCCTTTAGAGGCAGGAGGAGTGGCATGAATTTCGTAAAAAAATACCTGTGGCCCGCCATTGGTTTCACCATCGTTTTCACGATTGTCACCGGCCTGATCTATCCAGGGGTGGTGGCGGGGCTGGCACAATTGATCTTTCCCAACCAGGCCAACGGTAGCCTGGTGAAGGTAAACGGGCAGGTGGTTGGCTCAGACTTAATCGGGCAGTACTGGACCTCGCCGCGCTACTTTCATGGACGCCCATCAGCGACGCTATCGAATGACGCTAGCAAGGCTCAGCCATACAACGCGGCGAACTCGGGCGCTTCCAACCTGGGACCGACGAACAGTACGTTGGTCAAAGATGTACAACAGCGCGTTCAAGTTCTGCAAAAGGAGAATCCTGGCGTTCCGGTCCCAGTTGACCTGGTCACTGCCTCCGGTTCGGGTCTTGATCCAGATATTACCCCGGCGGGAGCGTACTTCCAGGTTTCGTATGTCGCGCAAGAGCGTGGCCTGGATGCGAATGCCGTGAAGCAACTGGTGACCAATACTACTCATGGACGCTTTTTAGGGATCTTTGGCGAGCCGTATGTCAATGTGCTGGAACTGAATATCGCCCTTGATAAGATGAGCCAGCACCAATAGTACAGATGATAGCCTTCTATCATCTGTGAAAAAGGTGATGCACAATCTTCCACCAGAGATTGTGCATCACCTTTTTGTGGAGCCCCTGCAAAGGACGCCATTCACATTGTTCAGCACAGCGCCCCAGGAATAGGCATGGCTTTTCCCCTTGACAATTGTGTTTCTCCACATTATAATCGTACCGTAAAGTACGATACTGAAATAATGTGAGGAATTACGGAACGCAAGCAAAGCAAGCGTGCACAACAGACACGCGAGCGAATCTGTGCCGCCGCTCGTCGGCTGTTTCTTCAGCAAGGATATCTTGCGACGAGCACCGATGCCATTCTGGTGGAGGCTGGCATTTCTTCGAAGGAGACCCTTTATCGCTACTATGCTGGCAAAGAGGAGCTTTTTGTCGATGTCCTGAGCCAGATGACGCTCGCGCAGCCTGGCTTTTCCGCTCGGCTGACAGCCCTGCCCGCGCCATGTAATCTGCCGTCGCTGCGTCAAGCGCTCACGATTCTGGCGCGCGAGATCTTATCGCTGATGAGTCAGCCGGAATACCTGGCCCTGGTGCGTATCATCATCGCTGAGACTCCTCGTTTCCCGCAACTCGGCCCCTTGTTTTTCTCCACCGTCCCACAACACGGAATCTCTATTGTTATGGACCTGCTACGCGAGGCCAGAGAGCGGCAGGTTATCGCTGCCGACGTTGATTTCGAGACAGTGGCGCGTGCGCTGCTTGGTGGCCTGTTGACCTATGCCATAACGGGCGTGATGCTTGTGGGGGAAGAGGCACAACCTCCGGCACTCGACCGTGCCGACGCGTTGGTCGAGGTTATGATGCGCGCTTTGCTGCCACGGTAATTGTTTGTGCTATTGCTTTTTCAAGGAGGATACCATGTTTCCCAATCGCATACGCTACTTCAATAAGTACATATTGAACCGCTTGATAGGTAAATCTGCTGGATCTGCTCACAGCCACTTCGCGCTTGTTCGCCATACGGGGCGACGCAGTGGCAAATCATATGAGACGCCAATCATTGTGATGCCGACTGGTGAGGATTTCATGATCGCGTTAACCTATGGACCAAAGGTAGACTGGTATCGCAATCTAGTGGCGACCGGGCAAGGCACATTGCTCTGGCAGGGGAGAAGCTATACCATAGGGAAGCCGGAACCAGTTGATCAAACCAGCGCGTTGCAGGCGTTTTCAGCACTTGAACGGCCGATCTTGCGCTTGTTCAATGTTCAACATTTTGCGCGTGTGAAGTCCATTGCTTCTGAGTCAGCCAGCGTCCAGGAGACCTAGGCCGCGCGTACGGGATGTAGTCCTTTGAAACTCCTGGTAGGATATAGCGTAATAGAAGAAAAGGGGTATTTGCACGAGTCAATATTGTGTGAGCAAGGCGAGGGAGAATCATTATCATGTTTATACCAGATACCAGTTCATTTCGATGTGTGCTGTGCGCGCAACCAACGCGACAACGCTGTGCCTATTGTGAGCAGCCCATATGTTCACGTTGTCAGATCAAGCATAAGGGCAAGGCGTATTGTAGCATGCGACACCGCGACCTGGATGGTGGCATTGGCCGCGTGCTCAAGCATTTTGAGCCAAAATTTCGCCAGGGTATGCGGTTTTAGGCAATTTAATGCTGTGCATCCCCAAGTGGCATATTGAGCACATGGTGGTGTATCGTCAATCCCAATTTTTGCCAGAATTGTAGGGCTTTAGAGTTGGTGGCTAACACGTCGAGTTGAATTTTAGAGGCACCACGTTTCTGTAGTTCGCTGAATGCGATGTTCGCTAATTTTTGCGCATAGCCCTGTCCTCTCGACGCTGGCACCAGATAAAAGTCTTCGATAAAGCCCAGTGTCTCCTGCGTAAATGGATTTGTGTGGAGATAGCAGCTAGCAAAGCCGATGATGCTCTCTTCAACGCATGCCAGCCAGAAGAAATGGTCGCCTGTTTGCGTTTTGCGACAAACCGAGACGATCCAGCGCTGAACGGCTTCTCGCTTTGTCTCATCAGGGTTGAGATCAAGATTGTAGTTGTATGCCATTGCTTGCACTATGGGTATATCTGCGGGTGTAATTGGTCGAATGGTGAGCGACATACGTGGCCTTTTCTGCTCCCCGCCTGGTTTGCGTAGGCTTTTGGGTTGTCGAACTTATTTATAGAGCTACTTTAACAGATTGCTCCTGCTTCTGCAAATAACAGCACCACGTGGACGGTTACAATCATTATATGTCTAGATTCTCGCTGGACCTTATCAGCGGAAGCGTGAACCAGAAGGTCGCACCATCTCCTTTCGTGCTTTCAACTCCCACTTCACCTTGCTGTCCGTGGATGAGCGCCTGACAAATATGCAATCCCAAACCTAAGTTTGGTGTTCCTTTGATATAGGCAGGGATCTCATGGAGCTGGTAGAAGCTCTCCCAGATATGAGCTTGTTGTTCTTGCGTGAGTCCGAGTCCGTGATCTTGAACCCAGACGCGTGCAGATGCGGTATCTGCGGATATTCCTACCTGTACAGGTTGCTCTGGAGGCGAATACTTGACAGCATTGGTCAGGTAATTGCTCAGTACTTGCCTGGTTCGTTGCACGTCTGCCAAAACCATGAGAGGAACATCGTCGGGCAGAGCAAAGATGATATCTCGTTGCGGACAGGTCGCTTGCTGGTCTTGAAGCGTTTGCTGGACCAGGGTTACTAGATCACAGGGGACCAGGCGAAATTCAAGTTTCCCTAGCTGGGAGCGAGATAGATCGAGCAAATCATTAATCATCCGCGTTTGATCCTGGAGGTTTGCCACACCCCGTGCGAGTGTGTTTATAGCCTGGGAAATGGTGGTCTGCTGCTGGCTATTTAACGCAGAAACATTACTCAGCAGACTCTTGAGGCGTCGTTGTGCGAGTTGGATGTTGCCTTGCGTAGCAGTAAGGGGTGATTTTAAATCATGAGTTATCATGTTCATAAAGGCTTCTCGTTGGCGGTCCAGTTCCTTTTGTTCAGTGATATCAATGACCGTTCCGATATATCCTAGAAATGTTCCACTTTGGTCTGTATAGACAGAACCATGAGATATCACTTCACGATAGACCCCATCGGCTCGACGCACGCGAAACTCAATATGGTAAGGGAGACGCTCGGGTAGCACCTTCCTCCACAGTGCTAAAGCTTCTGCTCGGTCATCAGGGTGAATGACTGAGATCCAGTCCAGGCCCAGGCTCTTCTGTTCCGGGAGGCCAGTAAACGTACACCAGGTCGTATTGTTAAAGGTGCAGGCACCACTTATGTCTGTTTGCCAGATCATGATGGGAGCCTGGTGGGCAAGCGTGCGAAACCGCTCCTCACTCGCTCGCAACTGTTGCTCTGCTTTCTGACGCTCTGCCGCCTCGATACGAAATGCAATCTCCGTGGTCACAAAATGTGCGATCTCCTGCACAATCCGGATCTCGCGCTCCGACCATACCCGTGGCTTGCTATCACTCACACAAAAACTTCCTAACGCCTGATCCTCCACTATTAAAGGAAATCCCAAATAGGCAATTATCCCCAGATCAGAAATTGCCAGATTATTCTTCAACAAATCTTCCTCCCGCGCGTCCTTCACGATCAATGGTTTACGGGAAGAAACCACGTATTGGCAAAGCGAATGAGACAACGGAACCTGTTGTCGCGATGCCCATGGCTCTGGAACTCCAATATAACTCTTAAAATACTGCCGGTCCTTGTCGACTAAAGCAACAAGCGACACCGGAGTATCCAGGATCAACGAGGCTAATTTTGTAAAGCGGTCAAATGCTTCTTCACTGGGACTATCCAGCAACTGACTCTTGGTAAGTACTCGCAATCTCTCACTATCAGTCATATCCA
>DATAYF010000060.1:0-2348 GCA_036272735.1 Ktedonobacteraceae bacterium | reverse complement strand
CGCAGACTCCAGATCAGCGTGTCGAACGCGTGCTCGTGGGTCTCCTCCTCGAGGAACGCGAGCGCGTTGCGCGCCTGGTCAATTGGTTTCATGGGATACCTCCGTTCAAGACCTCGGCCAGGTACAGGAAATGGAAGTCCTCGCGGTTGCGGTGCGAGCACCCCTGTAGATGCATCAGGCACGACATGTCCGGCGAGACGATGTAACGCACGCCGGTGGCGCCGATCCGCTCAAGCTTATCGTTACCCATTGCGGCCGAGACGGCCTCCTCGGTGACCGCGAACGTCCCGCCAAACCCGCAGCACTCATCAGGCCGGTCGAAGTCGACGACCTTCACGCCCTTGACCTTTTCGAGCAGGCTCCTCGGCTTGGAGAACCACGGATCGTTGGGCCGCTCGCTCATCGACTGCTCAAACAACCCGCGGATCGCCGAGCAGCTCACATGCAACGCCACCTCGTGTGGGAACTGGGCCCACGGAAACTCCTGCACATGTAGCACGTCGCAGAGGAACTCCGACAGATCCCACACGTGCGATGACACCTGTCGGCGCTCGGGCGTGTCCGCCGCCGCGGTAAACTTGTTGCGCAGATGATGCACACAACTCCCCGATGGCGCAACAATATGCTCATAGCTCGCAAAGTTGCGCACGAACAACTCCTCCGTCGCCTTCGCTTGCTTGAACGCGCCACTGTTCGCCATTGGCTGCCCGCAACACGTCTGATTGAACGGATAATCCACCTCGACTCCCAGCTTCTCGAGCAGCTCCAGCGTTGCCACCCCTGCCCTGGGATAGAACATATCCATATAACACGGAACCATCAGGGCAACACGCATGCCGATCCCCTCCTCGTCCTGCCGTTCGTCTGCATAAGTATGCTTTGCCACATAGACGTCTCCTTTCTTTGTGTAGAAACGCCTGATTCCTGGCACGTTTCTGCCATGATGAATGCCGAGACGTGGCTTGAGAGACGTTTCGAGATAATTTTTGCCTCTTGGTCTCTGCCACAGAAAAAGCCGAGTCCTGGTCGCTCATCTTTTTCGTCTCTGTCCACAAGGAACTGACGCACGTGTGCTGAAAGGAGGAAAAACACGTCCATTAGAAGTAGGCCGATGCGCTCTCCAGACGAAACGGCTTTTCCGATTCGTTGCTTCTCATCAGCAAATGTGCATACGCTCCTTCCTTGGTCGTCGTAGCTGACCCAGTAGCTGATCAGACTTGCAACTGCCAGCAAGATCGCATAGAGACCATCTGTTTTCGAAAGCCTTTCAAGCTTCACGGTTCCTGTCAAGGCCATCAGGAAGAGATGCAGTTTTGCTCGGATACGTTTGAGTATCCAGTTTCGTCCACCACCGCGTTGTCGTGGAGTTTCTTGCATCGTAGGTTCCTTTTCACCGGAACGAATAAAGGCCGATCAACTTCCACCAGATGCCACCAACCATAGCCCAGATCACAAGTTGATAACCCTGATCACAGATCCAGTTTTCATTATTCGCCCACGTCCACAGAGCCGAGCCGAACAGAATAGGAGCAGGGCCGCATCCGTATTGGGTCATGCTCTCGAAAAGGTTACTGGCAAAGCCCAATACCAGGGTGGCCAGCAGCGGTGGCATACCCACCACGATCGCCGCGCCCAGAAATCCCGCATACATCGCTGCTATCTGGGCCATCTGGCTGGCGAAATGGGATCGCCCAGCAGCGCCATGCCGGTAACCCAGGTTTCCAGACACCGACGTCCGGGAGCTGGTCGGGAAGGAGGCGGGAGTTTCTCTTCATCATCTCTCTCCTTGCTTCTCATCCATAGGGGATGATGAGCGGTCGACTTAAGAGTACAGGGACATCATGACATCAGGAATGCGCATCTATGATTGTGTCCCTTGGGTGATCCGCTGTCAAGCAGAAGCATGTCTCATTAGTTGAAAAGCGCGCCGCGAAGATGAGGAGCGGTTTTGTCCAGGAAAGTTTGTACCGGTGCTCATGTTGGAGGGCAAGTGCTTACGTCGGAGGGCCAAACCTGCTCACATCGGAGGACATTTACCACCCAGACGCTCTTGCACCGCACGAATTTTCGCCGGGGCTACATACAAATATTCCAGGATTGCCTCTACAAAGTCGATAATCACCGGGACATCTTCTGGGAGAATCTCTTCTTCGGTGAGGTGAGCACCCATATTGCGTAATTGGCGCAGATGATGAGCCATTTCCGCCAGGGATAGAACAGTTGACCAAAGCACTGAACTATGCTCTACTTATCTCAACGTTGATGCATCAGTGAATGCATCCTATCACGTCTTTTGCGTGCTAAGCCCCTCTCGTCTATCGGGAGAGGCGCGACGCTGCTGTTTCCGT
>DATAYF010000059.1:0-4332 GCA_036272735.1 Ktedonobacteraceae bacterium | reverse complement strand
TTCATTGCTATTTCCTTGCTCTCTATCCTAAAGTTTGCTTATTTTGTCTCTCTTGACTCTCACCAAACGAACGTTTTGAGACAGCCCATCAGTGGGTTCTCACTCAATCTGGCCCGATGATGAGATTCTGACGCGCGGTCTCCACTACCTCTTTCGTCACCACTTGGAGCTGATTCGCCACTAACACATGCTCAACCTGCATCATCAGACGATCGATCAAACGTAAGTTTCCACGCGTCACGCGCAGAATCGCAGCGACCGCTTCCTTGTCAGTGAAATCATCCGAATACGCCTTGACCCGATGACTCCAGCGTTTCTCTAGAAAATCCCGCGTCTCTTCGTCGGACAATGGCTCCATCTCGTGAGCAAAACCAATTCGTGAGTAGAGTTGTGGGGCGCGCATCAGGCGTTTTTCCAGGCCAGGCATCCCAAGCAGAACCAGGCCGAACTCCCCACGGTCCGCCAGGTCGCGGATCTGCGAGGTTTCCACCCCTGTTCTTTGGCGATGGCGGTGACCTGACGATGAATGGCGGCCATCAAACGGGGGGGGGTTGCAAGGCCAGCCCTTCAATCAAGGGAATAGCATCGGGGGGTAAGCGGCGCGACTTTCCTTTGTCAGAACGCACCTTCGCGTCAGCTAGACCAGCGAGGCCCTTCTCACGATACCGCTTCACCCACCGGCGTACCGTGCTCACAGAGATATTGTGAGTAGACGCAACCTGGGTCTGAGTGACGCCATCCTCCAGAGCCGAACGAATGATCGTAAAGCGCTGAGTGGCTTGTGCTCTTTGGGCCTCTGAAAGGGCCGTAAACGGGCTAGGCGGTTCCGTCATGACAAACTGCTCCAGGCGTAAGGAACCAATAGAATGCTCTTTTGCCCAGTATAACCGACCGCTCACCTAATTGTCAAAGTTCCCGCTCACGGAATGGGTCTGGCACAGCTTTGGTGATGCCCGCTTGCTTGAATTCCATCTGTTCATCGGAATATGCTTGTTATGAGGGGAAAGGGCTTTTGAAAAAGAAAGGTCCAAAAACAGATGGAGGTGAAGTCTGCTCTGGCGCTGCCGGAGGGATTAGAACTTGTCGGATGTGAGAGGAGTGACGACGTGCTGCTAGTCACCATGACTTCGACCCAATGCACCCCTTGCTGCCCCTTGTGTGGGGTGAAAGCAGGAAGGGTCCATAGCCGCTACACGCGAAAGCTCACTGACCTGCCTTGTGGAGGCCAGCCTGTGCGCCTCCTGCTCCAAGTGCGCAAGTATTTTTGCGAGACCCCTGATTGTCAGCGCAAGGTCTTTGTAGAACGTCTCACGCCTTTCGTTGCTCCTTGGGCACAAGTCACCCAACGCTTGTTTCAGGTCGTTCAGGTGATCGGTCTGGCAACCGGCGGCAGGCTCGGGGTTCGTCTCACGGATCGACTGGAGATACCCACTTCGCGCCAGACGATTCTGCGGCGTATTATGGCTCTCCCAACGGAACCTGCTGGACTCGTGATCGAGCTTGGCATTGATGATTTCTCGTTTCGGCGCGGACGCTCCTTGGGCACGGTCCTGGTGAACCTGCAAACGCGGCAGATCATCGATGTGCTTGCTGACCGCAAAGCGGAAACCGCCGCTGCTTGGATGGCAGCTCACCCGGAAATCCAACTGGTCAGTCGTGATCGTGGAACCGATTATGCCTCGGCTGCAACGACAGGTGCCCCTCAGGCGGTCCAGTGCGCAGACCGCTTCCACATACTAAAAAATTTAGGAGAGGCTTTAGAAGGGTGTCTGGCCCGCCATTTGGCGGCTAAACGAAAGGCACAGACGCAAAAAACGCTTGAGGAACATGCTTCTCTCGGGGAAGCCCCACCATCAGTCAGGCGCTCTCCATCCGTGGAGCAGAAGCAAAAAGCCTACCGAGAAGAGCGTCTGGCCCGCTACGAGCAGATTATGGCTTTACGTGACCTCGGTTTCTCACATCAGGCGATTGCAGATCAAGTCGGGATCGCTCATTCTACTGTCTGGCGGTGGATAGCCGCTGGCACCCTTCCTCAGACGAGGCGTGGCCCCCATGCCAGTTGAATTGATGCCTATCTGCCCTACCTGTTTGAGCGATGGGACTCAGGCTGTCACAATATGGTTCGTCTGCATCAAGAACTGGTAGAGCGCGGCTACAAGGGATCTTATGACAGTGTACGCGATCATATTATCCGTCGGCTTCCAGGCAGCAAGAAGAATACCGCAACGAGTTGCGAACTGTCTCCGGTCCCCCTGCCCTCAAAACTGGCGACCTTTCTGTTCTTGCAGCGGCCTGAAGATCTGGATGAAGAGGAGCAAGAGAAGCTCTTGGAGCTTCGCCAACTCTCAGCAGAAGTGGACCTGGCTTACGATCTCGTCCAACAGTTTGCAAAGATGCTGCGCACGCGCACGGGAGAGCAGCTCGATACCTGGCTCGCTCAAGCACACGCCAGCCAGATCCCCGAATTGCGAAGTTTTGTGGTTGGAGTGCAGCGAGACAAAGCAGCGGTCAAAGCTGGTCTCACCTTGCCTCAGAGCAATGGACTTGTTGAGGGAAAAGTCCACAAACTCAAGCTCATTAAACGGATGGGCTACGGCAGGGCGAGTTTCCCCTTACTCCGTCAGCGTGTACTTCACGCCCTCTAAGACGAAAGGGATGGTATGAACTCTCATCTCATAGAAAGCAAGCAGGCATCACCAAAGCTGTGCCAGACCAGAAATTCCCAAATTTACAAGTATCTCATCCCTTCATGTGCTGATTTTTAGCGATGAAAAAGGAGGAAGCGTCCGAGCCTCGAGGGAACGATGGTTGGCATCCTCTTCCTTCCTACAAGGGCAGCTTCTACGACATCATGCTTGACCATGACTTTTTGCTACGACTGGAACAACTGCTGGATAAGGGTCTGTGCAAGCCAGGTCTCGTATTCTTCTGTTGACCATCCTCGCTCAATAATCAAACGGCGGTAGAGATCAAAGCTGGTCAATGCCCAAAGTTCATCAGTTGCTTTGGTGTGGGAGAGATCAGCGCGCAGCACACCACACGTTTCTAAAAACGTGATGAACCGCTCTTGTAGGCTCCAGCGACGTTCCTCTACTTCTCGATAGGAGTCTGCCAATTCGGGAGCGATCGCTCCCGCCCCTCGCAAGAGATCGAATTCAGGAGTCGATGTCTCATAGATTTGCTGGGTCAGTTGGGCGACGAGGATGACTCTCTCATAGGGATTGGGTTCGACGCGCAGTTGCCCGAGAAGCTCTTGATATCGCTCACCAAATGAGTTCAGGCTCAAAAGTTCGGCGAGTATTCCACGTTTCGAACCAAAGGCGGCGAGCACCGTTCTTGGAGAGACTCCTGCTTCTTCGGCAACTGCCTCCGTCGTTGTTCCAGCGTATCCCCGCTGGAGAAACAATCTGCGCGAAGCCGCAAGCATTTTCTGTCGTGTCTCTTCTGTCTGGCGTTGTCGCATTGGTGAGTGATAGGCACGTTTTCTCGGTTCTGGAGAGGCCTGATCAACCATGAAGATGTTCTCCTTCCAGGTTCTTGACAACGAATTAAATATATGTTATTATATCTAATAGTAAAAGTAGTTGTCAATAGAAATCGTTCTATTTTTTTAGAAAGAGATTCATCTGATGTTCCTATCCAAATCTCAGTCAGAGCAGACGGCAGTTGCATCGTCTCTCCCTGTCTATCGTCGGGTCCAGCATCGCTTGCTCGGACTCTGTATTCTTCTTGCGCCACTGACCCTGACTGTCTACCTCATGAGTTGGATCAATGTCCGTGGCTCCTCTCTCACCTATAGTCAAAGCATTGCAGCGGTAGGCGCTGTCACCAATCACATCCATCTGATCTTTGGCATTCTCGCCACCATTTTCCTTCCACTTGGTTTCTTTGGGATGGCATTGCTGGGAATGAAGCGTGCACCGTGGCTTGCGACGATCGCGGCAATCTTTGCTCTCGTTGGGTGGGCTCCATTTGGTGCGATTATAAGCCTTGACATTCTGGCTTACGATGTAGCTCGTGTGGGGAGCATTCCACAACTCGTGACGTTATGGGGACAATTTAATGCCGATCCATCTATCATGACCTATCAATACATCTATATTCTAGGTCATCTGATAAGTGCAATCTTGTTGGGCATTCTGCTTGGTCGGACACGACTTATTCCTGTCTGGACTGCCTGGGCCTTTGCTTTAAGCAGTCCAGTAACCATACTGGGCTTCATGTTCCATCTGTTTCCCCAGTTCGAATGGATCGTGTGTGCACTTTTCCTCATTGGTGCGTTGCCCGCTGCCTTTACCATGTGGCACAGCAAGGGTGATGTGTAACCTGACT
>DATAYF010000058.1:0-8063 GCA_036272735.1 Ktedonobacteraceae bacterium | reverse complement strand
CCAGTTGAGCTTACAGATTCGACGGGTCAGATAGTCACCGTGCTCACCGTCGAGTGCCTCGTGCTGCCACGCTCATGAAGAGCATAGACTGAAGACGCTCCCGGCGAAAGCACGGGAGGTTCTGAGCGGTCCTTCCACGCTTCCAACCTTCCTCGTCTCAGGAGGAAGCGTGGCTCTGGTGTCGGTTCGTTCAGACTTTTGGGCTGAGGGGCTTCTGAGGGGCTGCAGACGGACTCTGGCACGGGAATACCCATGCGACGGCGGCAAGCACTGCCACGCGTTTGCCCGTTGTTGTAGTCGCTCATGGACCGCCCGCAGGCGCGTCTCCGCACCTTCCCAGGGTACTACGTACCGGGTACATGAGGGAAGATCATCTGCTGCATCAAGATAGGCCGCAAGATACGCCGAATACAGATCTCGCTGTATCCGTGATGGCTTTTGTTCTCTACCGCCTACGCAAGGAATAGAGCCAGCTTAGTATGTTCTGAGCGGGCGTAAATAAACCGCTCAGAACGTCCTTTATTGTGCTCCACACCCCGGATTGCGCGCCTGGTAGGAGACCATTCCAATGTGGGTGCTGACTAGCCAGTCATCTCCTACTCACGAGGGGGTACGGTTGCTGGCAGATGAGGATACAAACGGCAAAAGGTCTCGCGGAGGGTCTCGTTGAGGATCCGGATTCGCATTTGCAGAAGCTGTTGGGCTGCCCTAGAAGGGGGAAAATGGTAGAGTAGGCGGCTGACGAGGTACTTGAAAGCCCTTCTTCATCCGCCCCTCTCAGAACCGGACGTGCCTCGTTATAGGCATCCGGCTCGCCAGTTGCATGCTTCCCAGCAGTGGGAATGAGAGAGGACTTATGCATCTCGCAGCCTCTCGACCCAAAGCTCGTGAAGGTTTGCAATCTGTGCCCCTTCACCCTATGCCGAGCGTTCCTCGGCTTCTTGGGAGGGCGTGACTCCTCCGATTCCTATGGGCACTCCGTCATCATCAGGCTCGCGCCTGGAAGATGATCCCGCATTCCGTTCCAGTCACACATGAGCAGCCTTCGGTGCCGTTTCGTCCCCTTACCAGTGGTCGTTCCACCGTGCTCTACCTGGAGGGCTTGTGAGAACTTCGCGCAATTTCTCACACCAGGCGACATTGTGTTCAGATGATCTCACCGATGAGAGGTCAGATACTCCGCTGGAGACTTCGATTCACCAAACTCAGGTTCACCATAGCTGCAAGAGTTGCAGAACATCAACCTACATCATCTTCGGTTTTACCCACTTTCGTAGCATGCTCCTTTCCCCTCCGTGTTTCCACTTTAGGTAGGCCACGCCTCTTCAATCCCTGGGGCACAGGGATTGACCTGTTTCAGGCAATGCGACCGTACGTGAAACGGCGCACCGCGAAGCTGTCACCAGGGGCAAAGTAGCCTTAGAGAAGGTCCATTGTTCCCTCAGAGGAAAGCCTTCTCAACGCTCTTCTTTGTTGCCTTGAGGCACGCTTTCTGCGAGAAAAACTCGTATGAGAAACCTCGTCGTAGATACCGGATTCTAGTACGAGTAGAACGAGCGAAACGGCTGTGTTGATGCTCTGGTACAACAGTCAAAAACTCATGGCGAGCAAAAAAGCCTGGTAAAAAGGAGAAATCATCACCAGGACTGTTCGCTTTGCACCTGATGACGGCTTCGCGCATTTCACCCCAATATAAGGAGGAAGCGTCATGAAACTCTGACCCACAAAGGAGTGAGCCTCGTCTAGAAGATCAGCTCAGCTTCCCCTCTTTTTGCAGTTTGGAAATGCTCTCATATAATCCAAATGATAAGTGTAAATCCCAACATTATCAGGCTCTCCCTTCATTGAGAGGACCGACAACGTATTCCTTAGATCTGTGCTTGTCCCCCATCGACGAACAGTTCAATCCCATTGACAAAACTACTCTCATCTGAGGCAAGGAACACGACGGCTTTGGCAATTTCGTCAGGATCAGCCATGCGTCCCAACGGGATAGAGGCTGCAAATGCCGCAAAAAGCTGCTGCCGCTCTTCTTCAGTCTGCGCCATACGACTGATTCCTGATGTGACGGTTGGACCAGGGCTCACGGCATTCACACGGATATTACGGCCCTTCAGATCGAGCGTCCAGGAGCGCGCAAAGGAGCGAATGGCGGCATTGCTTGCGGCATACACGCTCATGGCAGGTCCCACTTTGCGTGTGGTCGACGATGCCGTCAAAACGATCGAGCTCCCTTCCCGCAAGAATGGGAGCGCCTTTTGCACAGTGAAGAGCAGCCCTTTGACATTGACGTCGAATACTTTGTCAAAGCTGGCTTCGGAAATCTCCCCCAGCGGGGCTCCATTCCCAAGCCCGGCGTTGGCAAAGACGACATCGATGTGGTCATGCTGCTGCAGCACGGTGGCATACAGACGATCAAGGTCCGCAAGGTTGGAAACATCCCCCTGCACCCCGGTGATGTTTTGGCCAATCTGCTGGACAGCAGCATCCAGTTCTGGCTTCCGGCGACCAGTAATATAGACAGACGCCCCTTCCGCAACGAAACGTTTCGCCGTGGCGAGGCCAATCCCGCTATTTCCGCCTGTGATGACGGCAACTTTTCCTTCGAGCTTTGTCATACTGTTTTCTCTTTCTGAATGGGTTTTTCCGATGTCCAAGTGCGACAGCAGAGAGCACGCTGTCCTCTGGGGTGCAGCGAGATGAAGAAGGATGGTCTTTCTCTCTCTTTGATGTAACTTGGTCAGTTACAATGATCAGCAAAAAAAAGAATGGCAATCCCTCCCTGGTGAAGGCCGAGCTTCAGGCAGGTTCTGGTTGCTCGCTCTCCCTATGCCGATGGATGCTGGCTTCTTTTGAAGCCGCTTGAGAAGCAGGGGTAAGTGTCTCATCTAACACGTCAGCCACGCTCACCTGGGCAAACTGCTGCTTCATCGCAGCCTCTGCATCGCTATAGAAGCGTTTCAGTGCCGGCTGGATGCCTTTTCCGACGACGCAGCCCTGGTTGGGAGGCGTATGATGCAGCTCGAAGAGCGGCTCTTGCTCAACGGCTTGATAGACCTCCAGCAGAGATATCCTCTCGGGAGGTCGTGCCAGTGTCCAGCCAGCGCTCGTTCCATGCTGCACGTTGACCAGATGGGCTTTGTGAAGCCTTCCCAGAATCCGTCGAATAAAGACGGGGTTCGTGTTGACACTCCCCGCGATCTGGTCAGAGGTCATGATCTCTACCTGTTGTGATGCCAGTGCCATCCAGGTGAGGATATGTAGTGCCACAGTGAAATGCGTATTTGCTCTCATGGATTTTCCCCTCTCCTGTAACTAGTATAGTTACAGGAGAGGGGATTGTCAAGGGGGGCAGGCTGAGATCCCAGGGCTGTTGCAAAGTCGAAATCGCTTTAAGCCACCAAACGAGTAAGGGATGTGTCGAGATGGTAATGGTAATGCGTATGAGAAGTGAGAAGCAAATACTTGAAAAATGCTTCACGGGCTAAATACCTGCTTAGCCGGGAGAAAAATCTTCACTGGGAGAGCTGAACAATCCGATTCTTTGGACCTTACCCGCGGAGTCGAGAATAGTGTCCTGTCCAGTGACATTGGTGCAGTTCAGGGTCAGAGATGGTCGGTGGGGGAGGTTCTGTGCCAGGCGAAAGCTGGTTGAGTAGCTCGTAGTCCTTCTTGAGGAGATCCTGCATCAGTCAGGTTGCCTCCAACTTATAGCGTACAACCCCGAGCAAAGGCTCATGCTGACCATCACCAGTGGGCGCCTGGACTTCGGCGCACACACCAAATCAGCCATGGAGCGTGTTGGAGGAGAGGAGACGAGACAAGCTCCAGCATATGGCTAGCGGGCCAGTTCCTTTTGCTTCTGGAGGGTCTGCTCTTTGATCTGCTGATAACGATGGATGGATCGAGATCGATTCAAACATCCCAGGCTGCACCACTGCCGCGTCCCGCTTTTCGTGGTATCATAGAAAAACAAGATGCAGCGCTCATTCTTACATTTATGCAATCTCTGTCTCTCCGCTTCTGTCAAAAGCCGAAAGGCGGACAGGGCAATGGGCAGCAGAATTCTCCCCTTTTGCTGGTCATGCGCTCGATAGACTGCAATAATCGCCCCCTGGGCAGTTGGTTGCAACGACTGGTACCCCAAGGAAAGGACCCGGTTGAGCGCCTCCAGATCTTCTGCGGTCGCGGCTTGCTCTTCGACCAGATGGGTACACAGCGTCCGTAACGCCTGCCGAACCTCTTTTACCGCCTCCAACAATTCGAGCGTCCAGTTGATTGCCAACGCTTCTCCCTCGACACGCTCACGTTCCAGGTGGTGCGCGAGCGCTTCCTGCCACCAGTGGGACAGCTCATCTGGCGACGAGAGCACATCCCGTTTTTTCCCTCGTACGACCATCTCTGTATTGACCAGGTCCAGTGCCAGCGAACCACTCAGAAAAAGGGCATCGCTGGCTGTTCCCCTGGCTTTCGTTTCGCTCACCGTTCTCTCTTTCGTCATTGTGACGCTCCTTCCTTCAGGGGGCAGTGTTCTTCTCTTCTCAATTGTACAACGCTAAAACGCTATTGACAAGGACATTTCTTTGTGATAGCGTTTATATACAAGCCAAAATCAACTTTGACTTGTATATAAACGCCGTTCCAGAAGGAGGGCTTTTCTGAAAGACCCTTTTTCCATTCACGAGAGAGAAACGAGCACCGCTTCTCAAAGAAAAGAGGAGAGGATCATGCCATTATCGCTGAAACCGCCGTTCACGAGAGACACGGCTCTTCTGAAAGTCAAAGCCGCCGAAGATGCCTGGAACAGCCGCGACCCGGAGCGGGTTGCACTTGCCTATACCCCTGATTCCCACTGGCGCAACCGGACGGAGTTCTTGACGGGTCGCGAGGCGATCACAGCCTTTCTCCGTCGAAAATGGGCCAAAGAATTGGACTATCGCCTGATGAAAGAACTGTGGTGTTACACCGACAACCGCATTTCGGTGCGTTTTGAGTACGAATGGCGCAATGCGGACACGGGGCAGTGGATGCGGACGCATGGGAATGAACATTGGGAATTTGATGAAGAGGGACTCATGCAGCGGCGCGATATGAGCGCGAATGAGTATCCTATTCAGGAGTCTGAGCGGCGCTACCGCTAAGAGCGTAGCACTCCTTTCTGCGTTGCCAATCCTTCTGAGACGACGAACCGGAAGGACTGTTATGTGGCAACCATCATGCCAATAGTGCGTCGTGAGTGTTGGATACTTACAGGAACAGAAAAAGAGAGTGGGGCAGAAAACGATGACACAGACATTCACTGGAAAGGTGGCATTGGTCACCGGGGGATCGCGTGGGATTGGGGCCGCAACGGCACGGGCACTTGCCGAGGAAGGCGCGGATGTTGCCGTGAGCTATACGGACCCTGCCTCGACGACGAAAGCCGAGGCCATAGTCAGTGAACTCAGGGAAAAGGGCGTGCGTGCCGTCGCCTTTCGGGCCGATCAGGCCGATCCCGTTCAGGTCGCGGGGTTGATTGAACAGGTGGTCGAGCACTTCGGCCACCTTGATATTCTGGTCAATAACGCTGGTATCCTGGTCTTTGGGAATGTGAATGATCCAGAGAGAGATGAAACCCAATTTGCTCGGCTGATGGCGGTCAACCTTGCTGGCGTGGCGACGGCGGTGCAGGCGGCGGCGCGGGTCATGGGTGAGGGAGGACGCATCATCTCGGTTGGCTCCTGGTTCGCCTCTCGAGTGGGAACGACGGGGCTGGCTGACTATAGTGCCACCAAGGCTGCTGTAGCCGGGTATACCAGGGGTTGGGCGCGGGATCTCGGACCACGAAGGATTACCGTCAATGTGGTGCAACCCGGTGCGATCGACACTGACATGAACCCGGCCCAGAGCCCGTTCTCAGCCAGTCTGCTGCCAACCATCGCCCTTGGCCGCTATGGCCGGCCCGAAGAGATTGCGGTTGCCATCATCTTTCTCGCTAGCCCTGCGGCATCATACATTACCGGTACAACGATCACGATCGACGGGGGACTGCTGGCGTAATCGAGGCGGCAAAGCGGAGAGAACCATGGAGATCGTGTTGGTAAATAGTGTGAAATGTGGGCAGCTTTTGCGGGTCCTGGTCGCGTTCGGTGGAAAACCTCAACAGATCTCGGGAGACAAAGAGGAAAAGCTCAAAAGAAGCCGATCCATCTCACAGCATTGCTTTTCATCACTGCCGTTCTACCGAACGTGACCAGGACCCCCTTTTGAGGCGAAACGCGAGAAAATCGGCGTCAATCGTGGGAAGCGACGATTCATTGCCTGGGAAATCCGCTCCCCATGGAACTTCTTTTATTGACATCTTGTCCATTGAGGACGTATCTCACGAGCCATCATACGCGCCTGGGGATCACGGTTGCCCACAATCGCATTCCGACCAAGCGGCCAATCCGTGAGGTGCTTTCTCTGTGTGAAGATCCCTCTGACCTGGTGAGCTTACGTGCCCTGGTCGCTCCATCTTCCTTGCCTGAAGACTCCCCCTCACCGGAGAAGGAAGAGTGTGAAGAGCGTGAAGATGTTGGTGTTCTGGGGGATAAACGATAGACGATCGGAAATGCACAAAGACCATGCTTCAGGGTGTGCAAATGATGCGATGATTTGCATGTCTCGTATCGGAGAGAGGTGTTTCGTTGGTTGCATTGACGTACAGAGGGTTTCTGCTCCTTTGCTCGTCGTTTCCACGGTGACATGGGTAGACGCACAAATCTGAGCCCGATGGCGCGTTGTACGTCGTTGCTTCCAATTCAAAGCTCTCCGTTGGTAAATTCCCTCAAAGGTGGTCAGAAGCAAGCCAGGTAGAGCTCAGTAGTTCTTTATACTAAGGTGGCGAGAAAACCACGAGGTCTTCAGCGACGTTTGATGAATCGCCATGTGTTCGCTGGTATGCCTGATGGGCATCGTTCTTTGCGTCATCATCCACGAAGAACGAGCACTGACTCTCCTCATCTTCTCAAACTGGGGAATGGGCTTCAGATCTACTCTCTTCCCAGAACTATCCATCAAGATGGCATAGCCTGTAGACATCCTGCCTTTGATGAAGTATTCCGAGCCTTTGTAGCGTACTTTGTCGAACTTGCGGAATCCCCCAAGCTTGCCCGTTGTGATGCGTTATTCACTGCGAATCCCCTTGGTTTGCTGGTAGTCTCCATCAGGCACACATCGCTTGGAGAGAACGGTTGTTGTGCGAAAGATTGGTGTGATCCCTCGCGTGGCGATCATCGTGGCATCAAAGACATGCTCCTTTGGCAATCCTACGAACACACGATGTTCCTTGGTAACCAACCCCCACGTTGCTTGGGCATCAAGCTGCTTGAGCAACTGGACACGAATACTATTCATCTGGGTTGCATAAAGCAAATTTTCCTTTTTCTTCCCCTGCTGTTTGCGTGTGATAGTTCCTGCATGGAGAGCATCGTGACACATCTTGCACAACGTGACCACATTGGTTTCCTCATCGCTTCCTTGTTGACTTCGGAAGATGATGGGATGGACGCGCGAGCCGTTGATCTTTCGGCTTCCTCTTGCACTGCTGACAGGTGGAGTCATCACGCGTGAGGACATACGCTTTGGTATTCGCAAAACCATAGTTGATACCTTTCTGGTACAGCCATTTGCGTTGCAATACTTCGGGATTTTTGAGTGCATGAGGATCAAAGGTTCCTGCTTCCAGCACCAGAGGCGAGATCGGCAACAAGGAGCGCACAAAGCGAATTTCTCGCAGATGGGCCTCGATCTTGCTTCTCACGGTGGGAGAGAAGCGCCCTATCTTGATCGAGTTCTTGCGGTTCAACCAACGCGATGGGCGATATCAAACCTCGCCACGGATGGTTTACATATCCTGGCAGTGACGATGACCGATAGCTTCAAGTAAGCTCTCCGTTTTGTCTCACTTCCCCGCCTTACATGAAGGAACAGGTGACTACTGGCAGTTGGGTCTTGGCTCGTCAGTTGTGCAGGATCGCAAGGCGCAACTGGTGCAGGTGTGTAGGATCGGCGACTACATCGATGGCGACGATCTTGCCATC
>DATAYF010000057.1:0-3689 GCA_036272735.1 Ktedonobacteraceae bacterium | reverse complement strand
TGTGCAATTGGCCCTGGAAGGCACCCCCTATCAGAAGCCGAAGCACACGGTTGGCACCGATATCATCGGGATCGATTTGGGGCCTTCCACCATCGCCATCGTCCCTCGTGCAGGGCAGGCCGCGCTGGAGCAGCTGGGGGCGGAGCTTGCTCCTGATGCCCAAGCCATCAGACGCCTGCAACGCCAAATGGAGCGGCAGCGCCGAGCAGCCAACCCGGACAACTATGATGAGCGCGGGCGCGTCAAGCAACGGGGGAAGCAACGGCTGCGGTGGAAGCGGAGTCACAACTACGAGCGCACCCGCCGGCGCAAGGCCCACCAGGAACGCCGGCTTTCGGCGCACCGCAAGAGCCTGCATGGACGCATGGTTCATGACCTGGTGCGTATGGGAAACACCATCATCCTCGAAAAGATCAGCTATAAAGGGTGGCAGAAGCAGTTTGGCAAAAGCGTGGGACTTCGTGCCCCAGGGATGTTCATTGAGCGATTGAGACGCACCGGGGTCACGGACGGGCGGCACCCTGCTCGAAGTCTCCACACGTACCACCAAACTCAGCCAATTTTCTCACGGCTGTGGAACCTGCGTGAAAAAGCCGGTATCCCAGAGATGGCACCACTGTCCCTGTGGCATCGGTCCTGTGCAGCGGGATCTGTATTCGGCGTTTCTAGCGGCCTATCTTGACGCAGCAGATCCCATGCCCTCATGTTCCCGGTACGCAGTACCCTGGGAAGGTGCGGAGACGCGCCTGCGGGCGGTACATGAGCGATTGCAACAACGGGCAAACGCGTGGCAGGTCTTGCCGCCGTCGCATGGGTATTCCCCGTGCCAGAGTCCGTCCGCCCAAAAGTCTGAGTGAACCCACACCAGAGCCACTCTTCCTCCTCAGACGAGGAAGGCTGGAAGCGTGGAAGGAACGTGCAGAACCCCCGCTACTTTCGCACGGGGAGTCTTCAGTGTACTATATTCCTCGGAAAATGCTCTGGTGTTTTCATTACTAATTAACGATTTTGTGTACAAGTAGTGGCAGGATTTCCCGCCACAAATGGTATACGAATGCCAGCGCGCTGTTGTTCCACACCTTGCTGCTATGATTGAGGAGAAACCTCTACAATCAGTTCAAGCTCGACTGGCGCTCCGCCGGGCAACTCGGCCACACCCAACGCGGCACGAGCATGTTTGCCAACGTCGCCAAAAATCTCTTCTAACAACAGCGAGGCACCGTTCACTACGCGGGGCTGGTCCCCGAAGCCTTCAGCCGAAGCGACGTAGCCATTGAGCTTGACGATACGAGTGATGACATCAAGGCTGCCGGTGATACTACGCACTTCGGCCAAACAGTTTAGTAGCGCCAGGCGTGCAGCTTTTTGACCATCCTCTATCGAGACGCTTTGCCCAAGCTTCCCCTGCATGGCTAACATGCCATTTCTTGTGGGGGTCTGGCCCGAGGCGAAAATAAGATCACCTGTTTTCACTGCGAGCACATAATTAGCGACTGGTTTGGGAGCCTCGGGAATGGTCAGCCCCAGTTCTTTGATGCGTGCTTCAAATGACATAGTCATATTTATTGTTACCTTTCTCATACTTACAAGTGTTCAGAACACTCACGAGCGGTCAGTTGTTCCTGCTTCCTCGCGGGTTGCCACGGCACGGGAACCTTTGGATCAGCCCTCCCGTTTCGGTCTCACATCCGCTCCACAGGCGCTTTAACGTCATCGGTCGTAGCACTACCCAGGACGGCCAACAGGCCAACAGTTAAGCCAGTTGGCGAAGCTTCTCTCATGCAAACTGAGCAAGATTCAATGCGGCGTTGAGATCTCGATCAATCACCAGCCCACAGGCCAAACACTGATAGGTGCGATGCTTCAGCGGCATGCGCTTTTTCACGTGCCCACAGCCCGAACAGCGTTTGGTGGACGGAAACCAGCGAGAAGCGATGAAGACCTGACCTCCTGCCGATGCCATCTTGTTCTTCAAGAAGGTGAGCAATTGCCCCTTCGCCGCATCTGCGACCGCACGAGCCAGCTTCCGGTTCGCCATCATCCCCAGAATGTGGAGATCCTCGATACCGATCGCGCCACACGTGCGTGCCAGTTCCGTGGTGAATTTGTGCTGCACATCGGCCCGGATGGCAGCGATTTGCTGATGCTTGCGGGCGACCTTGAGCCGTTGCTTTTCAGAGTTGCGGCTGAAGGTGGTTCTGCCAGTTTCAGGATCTTTGATTCTTTTCTTCCTCGAAAGCCTTCGCTGCAAGGTACCGAGCCTCTTGAGATGGATCGCGAGCGGCTTTTGGTTCTCAAGTCGTCGCCCATCGGAGACCACGGCAGCTTGCTTCAAGCCCACGTCTACTCCAACAACGGGTTGAGGGATCGGAGGCAGGGCTTTCTTGATATCGACTTGCATGCTGATGTACCAGTGCCCAGCCGCGCCGGACACCGTCGCACCCAAAATCTTGACTTGATGACGGAGCACCTGTTTGCGCCGGTTCCGTGTCTTGGTAGGGAAAGAGGTCTTCCCCTCCTCGATAAAGCGCACCTTTTCCGAAAGATTGACTGTCCCGAGCTTGCGCCTCCGCTTTCCTCGTCCCTTCTCGATCTTCTGGGTATCCAGCAGGAAGCGGCCGAGTCCAGGGATGGAGAGGAAGTGACTGCCCACGACGAATTTATCGTTAGAGAGATAAAACGACTCGCGCGATTTGCCCTTCTTCTTGTACTTTGGGTACTCGGCGCGCCCCGCAAAGAAGTTGGCATACGCCTTGACAAGACCCGTCAAAAGCCCCTTCCACCACGCACTTGGTCACATCATACGTCCAAGGATAGTCCCGTTCTCGAATCGCATGGAACTGCGACTTCAGCGCCATCGCGTTGGGGGATTTCAGCTTTCGCTCAGCTTCAGGAATGGTTTCCTGCTCAGCCTTGTAGGCCTGCTACTCTGCTTCCCGGTGCTCTCGTCCCCAGTTGTACACAAAGCGCCTGGTGCCACAAGCACGCTTGAGGTACTCCACCTGCTCAGCAGTAGGGTTCATTCGGATTTTGTGCGCCTTTTTCATCTTTGAGCGCCTTCTCAAGCGCTTTGCGGTCGTTGCGCAGTCCAGACAATCGTGAGCTAAAACAATGCGTAATCGTGATCAAATCTTGCACGAGCTCTTGCGCGGCGGGAAAGCTGCTCGGTATTCATCACCACCAGTCGGCAGCCATGCGTCTCACAGAGGTGAACGAGCAAGCTCCATCCAAAACGAGCCAGTCGATCTTTGTGGGCGATGAGCAGCATCGCGATTTCCCCAGCGATGATCGCAGCGATGAGCCTGAGAAACTGCTTGCGCTTGAAATTGAGTCCCCCGCCAATTTCTGCAATCCATGCATCGACTACATATCCATTGGCGGAGCTCCACTCGGCGAGCATCCTGCCCTGCTTCTCCAGATCCGGTTTTTGCGCCACACTGGACACCCGGCAATAGCCAGCTGTTCGCCGCTTTGTAGCAGCTTCCTGGGGCAAGATGGCGGCCACATTTTCCTGGGTATACTACCGCCGGTTGGTCGCTGTTCGATGAGCTTTGAGGACTCCCTGTCGATCCCATCGTTGCAGGGTCTTTACGGAAACACGGATCCTCCTGCCAAATTCGCTAGCTGTATACATATGCATATCCTATACACCTCTGCGTACTTTGTCAAGAGCTAGCTTTCCTCTCCTT
>DATAYF010000056.1:0-4285 GCA_036272735.1 Ktedonobacteraceae bacterium | reverse complement strand
ACCCCTCGGCTTTTAGCCGCAGGGAGTCTCAGATGAAGAACTACATCGATCCCACCGGCTTCGACTCGACCGAGAAGTCGTTTGATCGCTGTTACGCGGGCACCATTGGCCGTCAATTCGGTGAGGGCTTTACCACCGGTGACGCGGTCACAGCGGCCAATGTCTATTTTCAGATCGTGGCAGAGACGGCCTTTACGAACACGTTGTTTGTCGCCATGCCTTCGGAGGCTGCTGCAAATGGTGACTACCTGCTGCCAACGGTCTTCCTGTCGGTGCAATCCGACGAGTCCCGCCATATCAGTAACGGTTATGCCACGCTGTTGATGGCATTGTCGGACCCCGACAACCGCCCGCTGATCGAGCGTGACCTGCGCTATGCCTTCTGGAACAACCACGCCCTGGTCGATGCCGCTATCGGCACCTTCATCGAGTACGGCACGAAGGATCGCCGTAAAAATCGCGAGAGCTACGCGGAAATGTGGCGTCGCTGGATCTATGACGACTACTATCGTCGCTACCTGATGCCGTTGGAGAAGTACGGTCTGAAGATCCATCACGATGACATCGAGGAAGCCTGGAACCGCATCGCCAACAAGGGCTATGTGCATAAGGTGGCACAGTTCTTCGCCAGCGGTTGGTTCGCAAACTTCTGGCGCATCGATCCGATGACCGAAGAGAACTTCGAGTGGTTCGAGTTCAAGTATCCGGGTTGGTATAACGAGTACGGCAAGTGGTGGGAAGATTATGCGCGGCTCTCCAAGCCCAATGGACACAAGCCGATTGCCTTCGAGGATGTTGGCTACGTCTATCCGCATCGCCGCTGGACCTGCATGGTCCCGTGTCTGATCCGTGAAGATACCGTGATGGACACGGTCGATGGACAGGTGCGTACATACTGCTCCGAGGTTTGCCACTGGACCGACAAAGTGGCGTTCTGCGACCACTACGAGGGCCGCCCGACGCCTGCGATGGGTCATTTGTCCGGCAAGCGCGAGTGGGAATCCTGCTATCACGGCTGGGATGTGGCCGATGTCATGAAGGATTGTGGCTTTGTGCGCCCCGATGGCAAGACCCTCGTCCCGCAGCCACACGTCATCTTCGACGACGAGTACATGTGAAAACTGGACCACGTGAAGGGCATCATGCTACAGAGCCCCAACGTCTTGCTCAACCAGATGACGCCAGAACAGCGCGAGACGCATATGGCCGAGTACAAGGCGGGCAAGTAGTCAGGATCATTATGTGTAAAAGGAACATGATTGTTTCCCGGTGGGTATGTGGGGGCAGGGCGTGTAGCTCTGCCCCCACATGTTCATGGAATTGATAGCAACCGTAGTACATTCTTGCAATAAGGATACGTTGAGCTATGCCTACACATAAGGTCCGATTTGAACCCGTCGATATCGAGATTGAAGTCAACGAAGATGAGACCGTGCTCAACGCCGCCTTTCGCCAGGGGATGTCGTTAACGCATGGCTATAGAGAAGGGCAGTGCAGCCCCTGTAAATCGTTTTTGCTGGATGGCGACCTGGAGATGGATAAATACACCACCTTCGCGTTGCCGGAATACGAAAGCGATGAAGGGTACATCTTGCTCTGTCGTTCGCATGTTTAGACGTGTTTTCGCTATGAAAAGAGCGAGTTGGCGGTCGAATCTGTGCGTCTGTTTGATGGAGAAAAGCGTGAGAAGCTATTATTAATGGTTGCTATGGTCCATAGCTTCTTGCTGTCTTTACTGGAAGAAGTGCAGGAACCTCTCAAAAAATGGTTGCTTGCGCATTACTGCCATCGTACTGGAAAAAAGTAGCGGGGGAAGGGGCTTTCACTCTATCGAATACGATGGGCGTTAAGCCGTTTTTGGCAGAGATATCACCCTAAGTTCCTTTTTGCCGTTCTTGATGACCTACCCACAAGAGAAAAAGCCACCCCGAAACTTTTGTTCTAAAAATTCGGGGTGGCTCATGATCTTTTACCCAATGCCGAAACGTCGTCGCCATTTGGCTTTTCTCGCCGCCTTGTCGCGCACGTTCCATAGGCGCTCTTCCTCGGCGGGGCACCACCTGGCCTTGCCGCAGGAGGGACACAGGGGGAACAATTCGTAAGGCGGGCAGAGCGCGCCATTGCCGTAGCTCAGCGAACCAACCTCGTAACGAATTTGCTCGCTTTCAAAAACGGCACGACAGTGCTGGCAGCGTAGCAGCAGGTACTCGCGCCAATCCCGTGCCTTACAGTTTGGACAGGATGTAGGCAGTGAGGTGGCTTGCCAATGATGATGGCAACGATGGCAATAGTATGCTTCTGCCACCGATGGGGTCTTCGCACCACGCAGCATGCCATCCTCCTTCAGCCTGCGAACCTCGTGGGCGGAAAGCAGATATGTGATCTCGCCCAGGTCGAGTTGCGCTGGCCCGTCATCGCTGAATACAGGAAACGTGTAGGCGGGTTGCCGTTCCTGGCGAGCATCCTCAGACGCTTCGGGGGTATATTCTATTGGTGCGGGGCTGCCCGGCACGCGTCTTATGCGAATCAGGTCATAGGAGTGGCGGCGTGCGGGATCGCTCAGTGTCTGGTAGGCGAGCAAGATCGCGCGCATCTTTTCATCCGCGTCCTGGCCCTTATAGAGATCCGGGTGGTATTGCAGCGCCAGGTGTTTGAAGGCTTTTTTAATCACCTCGCTCGAAGCGCGTGTATCGATGCCCAGCACCGCGTAGTAATCAGTAAATTGTTCCATTGGCAATGAATAGGACTCACTTGCTAAAATGATTTCTACTAATTAAACGAGCGAACCCTCAGAATGTTGCGTTTTTCCGCTGTGGCGCTGGGTATACCTTTCGGGAATCAGCCGCAAAACCCTGAACCGCCGGACTGCATAGATAGGAATTTTGGGCATCGCGTGAACCAAATACCATTGCAAAGGTTATGTTGGGATGGTATTCTAACCTGGGAAGAGCGGCATTTGTGGAAAATAGAGAAAATTGGATTCATGATTGCAGTGAATGCTAGCTTGCTTACTTCATAGAAGTGAATAATGTAAATTTATCTGTAGAATCACCGCCAGCATGATTACAGGTGGCATGTTAAGCGTACAGACGATGATCACGAAGGAAGTGATGAATATGCAAACAAATGAGGTATTTTCGCAGCGACGCGAGGACCTGTTCAAGGAGGCAGCCACTTTTTTATCTCTCTTTCATGAAGAAGTTCGACGGTCCTCTGTTCCTCTTAGTCGATTTCATGAGGTCCAGGAGCAGTGTGAACAAACCGGAACCTACTGGCAGACTGAGGAGGAATTACAGTATGGAACCATGCTCGCGTGGCGTAACAACTCCCGTTGCATCGGACGCTTGCATTGGCAGTCCCTACAAGTTCATGATCGACGCGCCTTATCAACGGCGGAGGAGATTTTTACCGCGCTCATTGAATATATGCGGCTTGCCACCAATGGGGGAAAATTGCGTTTGATGGCGATGATCTTTGCGCCTCAACTCCCCGGCCAGCCTGGTATTCGCATCTGGAATCCACAGCTCATTCGCTACGCGGGATATCGTCAGGCGAATGGAGCAGTGCTTGGTGATCCATTACATGTAGAACTCACCGAGGCCATTCGCCAACTGGGATGGCAAGGAGGTGAAGGGACCCCTTTTGATATCTTGCCGATCATCATCCAGATGCCCCATGAGCCCCCGCGCATGTTTGAACTGCCGCGCGAGGTGGTGCTGGAAGTCCCCCTATACCATCCTGAGTACCCCTGGTTCGAGGAATTAGGACTCAAGTGGCACGCGCTCCCCGCCATCACCAATATGCGTCTGGAGATCGGTGGTGTATCCTACACTGCCGCACCGTTTAATGGTTGGTACATGAGCACCGAGGTTGGCGTGCGCAATTTAGGGGATGATAATCGTTACAATTTGCTACCAGTCATTGCGGATAAGATGCACCTGAGTACGCACTCCAACCGCAGTTTGTGGAAGGATCGGGCCCTGATCGAACTTAATAGAGCGGTCCTCTACTCGTTTGCACGTCGTGGGGTGGTGATGGTCGACCATCATACCGCCGCCCACCAATTTATTTTGCACGAGGAGAGAGAAAAGCTGGCAGGAAGATGCACTCCGGCTGACTGGGGATGGATCGTGCCACCGATTTCTGGCTCAGCGACTCCTGTTTTCCATCGGCCATACGAGGATGTGCTCTTGAAGCCCAACTTCTTTTATCAGCCGGAACCCTGGAAAGAGTTATCCTGATCTAAAAATGTTCGTGAGCGGTCGTTGAAAGGTAGGTGACGACT
>DATAYF010000055.1:0-7703 GCA_036272735.1 Ktedonobacteraceae bacterium | reverse complement strand
GTGCTTTTGCCGCTGCCGCTCTCACCGACAATGCCCAGGACCTCACCCCTACCCAGGGTGAATGAGACATCGGCACAGGCAATCACCGTGCCACACACCGGGCAACGATTGCCACGATCAGGATCTATGAGCACTGAGCAGTACGAGCAACCAGAACCATAGCGTTTTGTCAGGCAATTTGCTTTAAGCACCCAGGGCTGACCATCACCCTGCTGCTCGGCATCGTTTCTTCCATCTTGTAAGACAGTCATACGTATTACGCCTCCATCGTCTCAGGCTGTGACCTGGCCTGCACACGTTTCTGACAAAAACTGGTATCTGAACAGAGATACATCCAGCGCCCCTGCGTCTTTGGACCTTTGGGGTCAACAAAGACATGTGTTAAAAAGGTATCATTCGAGCCACAACGCTCACAGCGTTGCGCTGGATCATGTTCGGTCTTGAAAGGATAGTCCTCGAATTGCAGTGGCACTACCTTTGTATAGGGTGGAACAGCGTAGACACGCTTCTCACGACCAGCACCGAATAAGTACAGTGTCTCCGCCTGATGAAGACGAGGTACATCGTAGCGAGGAATCGGCGAGGTATCCATAATATAGCGATCTTCGACGAGGACCGGGTATTGCGATGAAATATCGACGTCACCCGAACGCACTATACTCTCGTACATGTAAACCCACATACGACCATAATCCGCCTCTGCATGCATCTCGGTTGCATACTGCACCGCCGGCTCAACTGGACGCAGCGGATCGGCCATTGGTACTTGCAGCACCAAAATCTGGTCTGCATGCATTAGTTCTTCAGGAATACGATGCCGCGTCTGCACAAGCGAAGCTTGCGTGGTATCGGTCGTAAAGCTGATTCCGGTTGTCTTTTCAACCAGGCGGCGGAGATTAACGGCATTGACGCTATCATCATCGCCCTGGTCAATGACCTTTAGGATATCCCGTGGCTCCACAAGTGACATCGTCACCTGCAAGCCACCTGTGCCCCAACCACGTGCAATGGGCAGATCGCGGCTCGCAAAAGGCACAAGATGACCAGGCAAAGCGACAGCCTTGAGCAACTTGCGGCGTATCTCACGCTTTGAGTCTTCATCAATAAAGGCAAAATTGTACAGTAGCTCCCGCTCACCCGTTGCTTCCTGCGGTTCGGCATTCGCCGGTGTCGCCGTCGCAGCTGACTGGTCGATCAAGTGACGCATAAGATCATTCAGTTTGTCTTCTTGCATTGTTTCGGCTTCCATAAACGCCCCTTCTGGGTACCCATACGCCTTTAGGCTATGGGAGGAAAGAAGACTGCCGCCGCAGCACTTCCCCTTTTCACTAGGACAAAAAGGATAGGAGAGGAGTGATGTTCAGTTCTGCTCCGCGATGCCTCGGCGCCCGCATGGGATGCCTCTGGACCCTCGCAAGAGGGGTGCGGACCAGCAACCGTGTTGATGACACGCAATAAACATGCAGAGATCGGCAAGGTGACAGGCAACTGTCCGTACGTGGAGACCAACTTGCGTACTCCTTTCTCTGCGGGGCGGCTGTTGCGCAGCAGCTAGACTCTCGTTGGAGTCGACGCACCCGTCCTAACGGCTCGCCAGTACTCAGGCTGGGAGCTAATGCATCCGTCCCGCGTGGAGGTGAGATGCAAGCCCGTCCCCTAAAGGCGGATTGGGTCTGGTGACTTTTACTCGTCTGTCTCGTTCAACGATACCATCTTAAGCAGATCTTGCAGTTTGCTCTCTGCTTGCTGGCGCTGCTCAACCGTGGCTGCAAATTGCGCAGCCCGGTGTTCGCGAGAACGTTCCAACACACTAACATTGGCCTGGAACGTCACATAATGAGGCAACTTATAGTGTGCAGTGAAACCACTTGCCTCGATACCATCCGTATGAAGCAACACAAACTCCTCGTTCGAGGCAGGTCCCATCTCGCCATGCACGGCGTTCTCTTTCGCGGCACTCAGCACGCGATCCAGCATTGACATACTCATGACCTTCACTTCGCAGTGGCCAAAGCCAAAACCGTAGCCCAGGCCGAATTTCGGCGGCACCGCCTCTTGTTTTTGCGCAGCATCTTGCTGTTCATCTTCAGCCGCCTCTACTCGCGAGACCATTTCACATTCCGTCGCCAGAATCTCGCCAATTTCAACCGGTTCACCTGTCAGAGGATGAGTTACTTCAACAGACAGATACCCATAGCGCAATTCACCGAGCGTCGGATGCACATCACCATAGCCACGCACACTGCTATATGCAAAGGTCATCAAGCTCCCAGCATCTGCTTGCGAGAGTACCTGTAAACGCGCACTGCGGGGAGCCGGGAGGGTCAGGGCTTTGCGCGTAATATCGTATGGTTCAGCATCTGCTTCTGCTCGATCTTGCGCCGGTTGCTCTGCCAGAAGTCCCTGCGCACGCATACTCTCAATCACTTTCGGAAAGATTTGCGCTTCCTCAGGCACATCTTCAATCAGTTTTTCGATCTCGGCCAGACGCCCACGCATTGATTGGTCCGATTCTGTACGCAACGAAGTATTGAGCAAGCGCAGATTATAGTCGCGCGTTGGACCAAGCATCTGTCCACCCGGAATATCCTTGAAGGTAGCAGAGATACGACGTAAGGTGCGCATCCGAGCCCCTTGGGCTGGCAATGAGTAATCAATACGCGCAATGGTCGAACGATAGGCACGCAGCAAGAAGCTTGCCTCCAGTGCATCTCCTTCGCTTTGTTTCAGCGCTAAAGCAGCCAGTTCTGGAGCATAGATCGCGCCTTCACCCATCGCACGATCCACCGCAAGACGCATCTGGTCCTGAATTTGACGGACGCTTATCGGCTCGCTCCCACCTTTGAGCCGAAAGTAGTCTACTAACTGTTCTGCATTCAGGACAGCTTTCGTGCCTCCTTTAACAGCAACATATGCCATAATGACGATACCCCTCTTCTCTATCCCTGGATATTATCTTGTTTCAGAAAGAAGCCGAATTTTTGTTGTACGCGGCAAACCGATGCAAAGCCCGGTAGCATCTACCAGGTAGACGTCTATGCCTAACGGATAACTCTGCCGGGCAAAAAGAATGGCCTCAATATCTGACACATTTAGCCCGGCGACATTGACTGTACGCACTTCTTGAATACCAGGGCCACGCAGTTCCAGGGTGACGCGCTCTCTGTGTGTCGCAGATGCATGCTCTGCTGAGGAAAGCTGTTCAACGCAATAGAAAGCGGTCGCGCTCAACTCCGGTTCGAGCAACGTCCCCACACTCAATTGAGCGAACAACTCACTATTTCCCCCGGCACAAAAGAATGCAAAGGGCACCTGCTCTGCACTCGCAACGCTTGATCCACTTCTCAACATGGTCCAGCGCACAGCAGCATCTGCGCGTGTGAGCCATTGACCATTTGCCCCCATAGCGAATGTGGTTTCTCTATCAAGCAAGGTAAGTAAAGCACTCAATGCATAGAGATTGATCGGAGTATCTTGCGCAGCCACTGGAGAAAAATAGGAAGGAGCTTCTCCCCAAAAATGTGGGCGCTCCAACTGATTAATCTTCCCAGGGCGCGCCAGAGCATCGAGGAGCGAACGGAAGGTCAGTGTGCTGTAGAGAGTCTGGGCTCCTTGATTGGTTCCAATCATATTACATCCTCTCAAATTCTACTTTGGTAGAGGCCACAAGCGCCTGTTCTCTTTGATTGTGCTCGCTAATCTGCTGATCCAGCACCGTCAGTTCTTGCCTCAACCAGTCAGCCACCTCACCGCCTTTGCGCAGCGCTGCATCGACCAGGGCATTCCCCATGGCATGGCGGGAACTATCGCCGATGATCATGCCAAAGCCAAACTGATCATCGAGCTCTAATTTGACCTCAGTGACCAGAACTTCTCCGGCATGAAACAGACTATTTGCCACTGTCTCGCGCACGCGCAACATCACTAATCCCTGCCGTGGACCGCTCAATACCTTCACCTGGCCTGTTCCGTAACGCTCTAATACCGTTGAGGCAAGCCGGCAGACCTGCTCCTCAGAACTATTTGCCAGTACGCGATAATGATTCATAGACAATATTTTCTTTCAAAAACCCAAATTACTACTTCCCACACGTTTGTAAGAACAGCATAGAGTGCATGAGGCACTCTATGCTGGTAAGAGATACAACCCAGGTCTAGCCTGCAACCTTCTGAAGGTCAATCTTCATCTCTTGAGCCAGTTGACGAATACCGTTGTAAAGACTATCGTTGGTCGGGGTAAAACCACCGGCTCCAATCGCATTAGCAGCCGCTGTATTGCCATTCAGCGCTACGAGTGCCTGCTGAAGAGATGTGATATCGCTCTTGCTGAGGCCACTACGCACAGCCATGGGGTCTTCCGGGATCTGAGCGCTTTTCTGTAGGATAGTCAGATCACCTGCTTTGAATTTTCCTTCTTGCAGGAGCTGATTATAGGTATCACTCGCAACCGCACCTGCATCGGCTTTGCCACTTAGCACAGCCAGGAGCGACGCATCATGTGAGCCGATATAGGTACCCTTCACATCAGTATCCGCATTGAGTCCGGCCTGCTTCATCATATAGCGGGGCTCCAGATTGCCACTGGTAGAGGCAGGATCAACAAACGAAAATGTTTTCCCTTTAAGATCCTGCATGGTTTTGATGCCAGTTTTCGGTGTGGTAATAATGTAGCTCTGGTAGGAGGGCTCTTTGGTCTTCACGGCCAAAGCGAGTGCAATAGCCTGTACACCACCCTTTTGCGAAGCAAGCACATAGCTCAGAGGACCAAAATTCGCCAGATCCGCCTTATCGTTTGTCATGGCAGTGATTACTGAGGTATAGTTCGTCCCCACAAAAACGCTGACTGGTTTACAGATCTGTTTCGAAAGCGCGGTGGAGAATGGCTGTGTTGCGCCGATGATGCTCGTCTGACTCTCTGCAGGAATAACACCAACCGTAAGCTTGCTTAAACTGATCGGGTGTGGGCACTTTGTCGCAGTTGAAGCATTCGGTGTCGCGCTGCTGGCACTGCCGCTACATGCAGAAAGCAGGATCATGACTGATACGAACAACGTACTAAAGAACAGGTATCTTTTAGACTGAGGTTTTACGCCTGACATTTTAAGCTCCTTTGTAAGAAAAATAGCGTGAATAAAGGACAATCTATCAAAACTGGAGCACACTACATCACTCGTGCACGGACAAAGTCACTGACGCGGTCCAGAGCAGCAACGGTTATTACCAGAATGACCAGAATAACCGTGACGTTAGAGTAATCCAGAAGGGAAAGGTTCTGGTTTAAGAGAAAACCGATCCCACCACCACCCACAAACGCCACCACGGTTGAGTCTCGTGTATTTGACTCCCAATAATAGATGGAGGAACTGACCAGCAGCGGAAAGACCTGCGGGAACACGCCCCAGCGAAAACGTTGGATACCGTTAGCGCCTGACGCACTCAAAGCCTCAATGGGCTCCGGTTTCACCGATTCGATTGCCTCCGCGTATAATTTCGTGAGCGACGAAATCGTGTGCAGGCCTAATCCCAATGCCCCTGGCACCGGACCCAGGCCGACAAACGTGATAAAGAGTAAAGCGAGCACCAGAGCAGGAACAGCTCTGATGGTATTGATAAAGAAGCGCACGATAGTATAGATAACTGGATGTGGTGTTGTATTTCTGGAGGCCAACATACTTAAAGGTACGGCCCCGACAATGCCAATACAGGTGGCGACGATAGCGGTTTGTATGGTCTGCAGCATCGGTTGAATAACTGAACTGAAATAACCCCAACTGGGCGGCACCATCGTGCGTAGAAGATTGGTACCAGACTGGCTAGTTACAAGTTCCGAGAAGATACCAAAGTTCAGCCCGTCGATATGAAATCCCCACGACAAGAAGAGAACAAGCAAAGCGATTATCGAAATACTGCTCTTCCTGAATGCCAGACAGAGCAGAACAACAGCCAGCAACGCACTGCCGAGCAAGTTGAAGTCCAGAGCTGCTATCGTATAGGAGAACGTGCCAAGATCGATACCTTTGACGGGACCCAACTGTATATCGCCGGACAAAAAGTATAGGGCAACAAGCAACAGGGCAACAAGCGAAACCACGTTACTCGTATTCAACACTTCTCTGGGCTTTTTTAGCGCCTTGGGTACCATCACAACGATGCCTGCCGCAACGACGATCAGCGCAACAGCAACGTTCACATTGAATATAACTACCCAGTTCACAGAAACAGCTCCCACGTCTATCACGCGGGCAAATAGAAGCGCCGCACATATGGCTACCACCAGTGCCGTCGCTTCAAGCGGCCAGTAGAAAGAACCAAAGGGCTTCGCAAGATTCGGGGGAGGGGTGCGTAACCAGGTATTTTTCGCTTGAGCACGATTACTATGCCCTCCTGCCTGTCCTCCTTTCAAATCTTCAATAGCGGTTCCACCTGTTTTTTCTATTGACACACCTTTTCTCCTCGCAGTTGGCAGCGTAGTATCTCTAACGCATCTCTAACGCTATGCAGCCAGGATATAAATAGATTCGTTGCACCATGGGTCACCTATGAATTGCTCGGTTGTACACTCGCTTCATAGCGCGAGCGCATGGCGGGATTGGTACCACGATAAATTTCTTGCAATAGAGCATCAGTAAGTAAAGCTGGTGAACCGTCATAGAGGATGCGCCCCTGGGCAATACCAATGATACGATCAGCAAATTGTTTTGCAGTCTCAATATCATGAATATTGACAAGCGTTGCTACACCGAGCTCTTTCGCAGCTTTACGCAAATCACCCATGACGCTCCAGGAAAGTTCCGGGTCCAGGCTTGCGACAGGCTCGTCGGCGAGCAAAATGAGGGGATCTTGTGCAAGAGCACGCGCAATAGCGACACGTTGCTTTTCGCCACCTGAGAGTCGGTCAGCTCGATAACTTGCACGCTGCAACATATTGACACGACCCAGGCATTGCAGTGCCTTCTCGCGATGTACATGATCAAAATAGCCAAGCAACGAGGCAAAGCTGCTTGTATAGCCAAGACGTCCTGTCAATACGTTGTCCATGACAGAAAGCCGATCTACCAGGTTAAACTCCTGGAAAATGAAACCAACCTTTCTGCGCAATACGAGCGTTTCTTTCTCACTCAGGCGCGTAATATCTGTACTTTGAATATGTATGCTGCCCCGTGTTGCAGGGATCAACCCGTTGATACACCGTAAAAGAGTAGACTTACCAGCTCCACTGCGCCCAATGATGCAAATAAACTCTCCCTCACTCACGGCGAAACTCACATCATTCAGAGCTTCGTAGCCGTTTGGGTAGACCTTAGAGAGACCATTGACTTCAAGGATTGTCGAAATATTCAATGTTTATTTCCCTATTTCCTTCTGCCATACACCTCTATGAAACGACTGAATAGTCTATGCTACATAAATGCTTTCGCTATGTACTTCTCATCTTTGCGCAAAGCTTTACGCACTTCAATTTTGCCTTATGTCTCTATCTAAGTCAATGAAGAGAAGCATAAATTCTTGTAAAATTTCATTTAACACAACGTTTATAGAGCTGCCGTATCATGCATTTTAGAGCATGCCCGGCTTTCAACCGCAAAAGAAATGACCAACCAGCAAGGAAAAACATGCTATAATAGCACGCATGAGTCAGAGCTATACTACCGGCAATCAGGATACGCTTGTCTTCGCTACCAGTCCTGGCATACGTCGGGACC
>DATAYF010000054.1:0-7288 GCA_036272735.1 Ktedonobacteraceae bacterium | reverse complement strand
GCAAGAGGAACGGTGCCGCGCAACCGTGGGAAAAATACGACGCTGATCGCAGCCCTCTCTCTTTCTGGCATGGGATCCGCCAACATGATAGCCTTTGAACTGTATATCGAACAGATTCTGGTGCCCAGTTTACACGCGGGGCAGATTGTCGTTATGGACAATCTCCAGGCACACAAAAGCGTGCGGGTCCGACTCGCCATCGAGGCCAAAGGCTGTCAACTCCTCTTTTTACCTGGCTACTCACCTGACCTCTCCCCAATTGAAGAAGCGTTTTCCAAACTCAAGACGGCCTTGCGACGAGCAGGAGCCAGAACTAGGGAGGCTCTGGAAGAAGCTATCAGCCAGACATTACTCACCATCACGGCTCAGGATGCGCAGGGCTGGTTTCAACATTGCGGGTATCTTCCTGCTAATGAGGGGATGAGGTAAATGGGGCTCAATCTTTGAGCACGCCGCTGTAGTGACCATTCCCCAGTTTCAATCCCTCATTCGGGCTTCGGCCTCTTCTGACAGCGTGTACACAGCATAGCATAGAGAGCGGGAGAATGCTAGGGTTTGCGAGAGCCTCATTTTTGTTGCTGTTTTCGAATGCATAATGCAGCTTCAAAAAAGCTCTTGTGTAAAGAGAAGGACAGCATACGTGCTCAAAACTTCACTGTCGTCTGTGGGTTGTTGCCCCTGGCGAAGTGCCTTCTCAATTTCCTCCAGGAAACTGAGAAAGAGAGAACGCAGAGGTTTTTACAAGGAGATGCACTGCCTTTTTCTCTCAATACGCCAAGCCCCCGCAGAAGCTCGAGAGTATTCTGCCAGGTGACATCTAGAAGATTCACGCTTTATCTGATATACTCTTCTTTGTAGGTCAGTTCGCCTCGCCAACTTGCCCCTGGTTCCAGACAGAAGCAACATGGCGGCGCGTCAGACGCTGGAAAGCAGATCGCTGCAAGGAGGAAGCGTCTTCCCATGACAGAGCCATTTTTCGAGAAGAAAACGCAGCCGTGGTATTGCGACTCCTGTGGTGCAGTGAACTACTCCACCCGCTACAAGCGATGTGGCGCCTGCTTGTCCCCTGCCCCCATTGTACGAGAAAGGCAGAGCGCCACCCGGCGTACCATGCTCATTGGTGGACTTGTTACCAGTGCTGCACTACTTGGCGGGGGAGGGTTCTGGGTTGCCTCGTCCCTGCTCTCCAGACGGCCACAACCACAGCCAGGGCAACCGGTGTGGGAGATACTCCTTGACCCAGGGGCGACGTTGTCAGGCTCAGGGGATCTCAGTTCGCCCACCCTTGCGTGGTCGCCTGATGGAAGCCGCATCGCCTGTAGCGCGATGGTTGGCAATCCTGTCTCCAAAGGGGTGATCATTGTTGATGCCGAGAATTCACAGAAAACGTGGATGCACCAGGAAGCCGCGTTCTGGTTCGACGCGATTGCCTGGTCGCCCGACGGCACACGGCTCGCCCTGGCAGGCCGCTCGCGTCCTTCTTCCATTCCTCGATCTTCATTTATCCAGATCTGGCAGGTTCAGGACTGGCAGAAAGTGGCTGAATATCCCGTCTCGAAAAACGATCCTCAGGGCTATCTGGCCTGTGGTCAGCTCGCTTGGTCGCCCGACGGAACCCGGCTGGCCGGTTTCAACGATAGGTTCGATTCAGAGTCGTCACCCTGCGTGCAGATCTGGAATGCCAGCAACGGACAGGTATTGTTTCATCAGGAGGTCACTTCTGGCAAAAACCTTCTCTTGAACTGGTTGCCCGACGGTCATAGCCTTGCCACAAGTTGGCAGCAAGGAGAACTGGATATCTGGAACACACGCACCGGAGCGAGCCTTTTTCATCGTGAGCCAGATGTGCCTTCGGCGTCGGGAGGCAATGTTCCCCTGTTCCTCTCTGGACCCGACGCAGCTCTCTCCCCTGATGGTCAACGCGCAGCTATATACATAGTGGAACAGGGCCAGCTCGTGATCCAGGTCTGGGATCTGGGTACTGCCTCTCCGCTCTTTCACTGTCAACCTGTTCCAGGACAACACTGGTGTCTCACCTGGTCGCCTGATGGCAAATATCTTGCTGAGTGCCAATCGAACAGCAGCCCCGCATCTATCCGCTTCTGGAAGGCTGAAAGTGGAAAACTAGCCTTGAGCTACGATGCGCCTTCCTGGGCTGAACAGCTCACTTGGTCACCAAACGGGCGTTTCCTTGCCGTAGTTGCTCACCATGGACCCAGCATCGGCGCAGTCATGAGAAACATCGTGCTCCAAATCTTGGAAGTCAAGTAATCTGCCGTTTTGAAACAGGCGAGCAGTGCTTCGCGGCATAACCTCACAGGGGTTTCAGAAATATGGCTGCCTATCGAACACTCCTCACGAGACCTTTTGTGTAAGAAGTTCAACTTGTTCACAGCCGAAGTAATCACCCACCCGCTGTCTGACCTCACTCGCAGTCAAGAGCCGAGCAGGCTCGACAATCGCACGCTTGCCATGGACCCACTTCGGCTCAATCCGGTTGAGCCACGGACTCTTGATGGGTAACCAGCACGGGATGATGCGTACGCAACGTTTGCCAGTTCGAGCCTCTTGTTGCACTGTCTGATTGTGCTGGCGCAGCCAGGTTCTTACCTGCTTACTCACGTGCCAGGAGGCGTTATCCCAAATCAGTATTAACATGTGCTTGCCCTGTGCCTCGACCCGCTCACACAACCACTCCAGAAAATCCGTGGTCACCTGGCTGACTGGGCGTCCCGAAACAAAACGGAGATGCATGCGACCACTGGAGACCTCAAGCATCCCGTAACATGCGAGCGCTTTAGGGTCAGGATCGTTCTTGTCCACAGAGAGGTCTTGCAAACGCTGCGGCTCATCCCTTTCGCTCCAACTGTGCAGGTTGGGTTGACTCACCCGACTCCACCACACCTCATCAAGGTAGCCAATCTCCCATCCGTAACGCTGGGCTAGCGCAATCAGAGCGTCACGCCGTTTTTTCTTTCTGGTATACTCGGGGTCTGGACTGGTGATCCAGTGTTTGGCACGCTGCCACCCCACCCCAAGACGCTTAAGGGCCTAGCGGATGGTTTCGATACTGACCTGGTTCACGGTCAAGCCTTGCTCAAAGCAAACCTTTGTGGCAAGATCAAGCGTCCAGAGGCTGGTCACTTTGCCAAAGATCCGCGGACTTTGGTGTAAGAGATCTCGTAACGCTTCGCATTTGGCCTGGTTAAACTGAGCTTGCACCGTTTTCGGTCGGCTGGACTCTTGCTTGAGGCAATCCAATCCTTCCTGCTCAAAAGCATGGATCGCATTGCGCACCGTCTGGGTTGCACAGCCCAGGTTTCGGGCGATTTCCGCAGGGCGTTGCTCTCGACTGGATGCTAGCAGAATCTGACTCCGACGCAGGGTAAAGGCATCTGATGAGTGCAGTCCAGCCGCTATTCCTGCCTGCTTAGCTGGACTCAAGGCTCTGACATACATGGGGGCTTTCATGCCCTCATTTTAGCCGCTTCCCTCCCTTTTGCACAAGAGGTCTCTCGATCCTGCACTAGAAGCTCTGTGGATCCTTGCTATTACGACTGGCATGCGTCGAGGTGAACTCCTGGCCCTGAAATGGCGAGATATTGACTTTACCCAAAACATGCTCCAGGTGCGACGGATTTTTACCCGTGAACCAGGAAATAGATATGTGGAGTCCGACACCAAAACAAAGAAAAGCAGGCGTAGCATTCTACTTGCTCCAATGGCTGTTGAACTATTGAAAAAGCATCGTGTTCGTCAACTAGAGGTAAAGTTACAAGCTGGCTCAGAGTGAGCACGAAAACGACCTTGTTTTCTGTACCTCATTGGGCACACCGCTTAACCCAAATAAGGTTCTTGATAGATTTAAGACGCTCTTGAAAAGAGCTGACTTACCTGATATCCGCTTTCACGATTTAAGGCATAGTGCTGCAACTATGTTATTAAGCATGAAGGTTCACCCGAAAGTAGTCCAGGAGTTGCTAGGGCACAACCAGATTAGCATGACGATGGACATCTATAGCCACGTACTACCATCGATGCAAGAGGATGTGATTAGCAAACTCAATGATGCTTTCAAGAGAAAGGATGACGACGATGACGGTCTGGCAGGAGCAGCCATCCGCAATAAGCCGAAAAGCTGAAACAGGGAGTCACGCTAAAAGAAAAAAACAGCGCATTTGATTTGCAACGTGGGGTCCGAGTATGATCCAACCGGGAAACAACGCGAAGGGCGAAAACTCCTCGGCATGCATGCATTTTTGACAAGAGGAGTGCCCAGAAACGAAGCTTTTAGAGCCTCTGCTGTTTGCTCAGCTCCCTTCTCAGAAGGTTTATCACGCGCAAAAATCCTTAGCGTTGTTTTCCGGGTTCTGACGCAAAGTTAGTGGTAACCTCTTCAGCGTCTCTACGTAAATAGAGTAGCTTCTCTTTGAAGACGTAGATGCGCGTGAGGAGGATCTCGCCATTCAAATCGATACAGATTTTTTACTCCCACCCTGCCCTGGTTTGAAGCTGACCGATATGGAAATCTCGGAGCATCAACTCACTCTCCATGTGACGAGCACGAGTCCACGGGCAAACTGCCCAGTGTGTCAAACAACTTCATCCCAAGTACATAGTTATTACATGCGTACCATCACCGATCTCTGCTGGGCCGATTTAGGGGTGCGGCTCCTCCTGCGGGTGCGCCGTTTCGTCTGTTCAAACCAGACGTGTCCGCGACGCACATTTGCTGAGCGACCTGGCCAGGAGATCAAAGCCTACGCCCGACGCACTAGACGCTGCACCATTCACTTGCAAAAGGTTGGCCTTCTGTTGGCAGGAAATGCTGGCGCTCGTCTGGCTCAATTCATTGGTCTGCCTATTCGTTCCGATACGCTTCTGCGGCTGGTGCGAGCCATTATCGTGCCCACATGTTCACCCCCAGAGATCCTTGGAATTGATGATTTTGCCAAGCGCCTGGGCATCCGATATGGAACGCTCCTCGTCGACCTCCAAAACCAACGCCTCCTGGTTGATATGCTACCTGACCGCGAGAAGGCAACAGGAGTTGACTGGCTCAAAAGGTACCCGCAGATTACCACCATCAGTCGCGATCGTGGTATGACATATGCTCAAGCTGCACGAGAGGCTCTCCCGGAAGCAATTCAAATTGCTGATCGGTTTCACCTCTCACAAAACCTGGGGGAGAGGTTGCAGCGAATCCTTCGTCGGCTCCATCCCACTCTTCAGGAAATTTTTGGAAAATCAGCAACGCGCCTGCTCGACTCATCTCTTGCGCTCAAACGGTGGGAAGAGGAGAAACAGGTCAGCCAGGAGCGCCGGATGGCGGTTTACGAACACGTTCTCGCCTTAGCTGCCCAAGGATACAATCAAATGGAGCTCGCCGATCAGCTCCATATGGGCCGCCAACGTGTGCGGCACTATCTCAAAGAACCGCCTACGCCCCCCATCTACAAACAACGTTCGACATAGCTCGCTCCTCACAAGTCGTATCTCACACGACGATTTGTTGAGGAAGGATGTGAGCACTCCTTGCTTGCAGCTGTATCGAGAAATTCGCGCCCAAGGCTATGATGGGTGTCGCTCTGGTGTCGCTGTGTGATTACCAATTATATTACCAAAGGAGAGAGGAGTGATGGACCGGATTGCCCATCACTCCAACGCTTTTTAGGCGGCTGCCCGACGCATATGCGGGTTCAGCGTGGCGAAGATGGCAATGAGCGTCAGCCCGCCAGTCATGAGGAGGATAGTGAACGTCGTCCCAACGTTCTGCAGCAGAAGCCCGGTCAGCGCCACACTCACCGGATTACTACTAAAGACAATGAGCCGGTACACACTATTGATGCGACCCTGCAAGGCATCCGGGATCAGAGCCATACGCAGGCTCCGCTGCAGAACATCGAAGATGGGGAAAAGGAAAAAGAGGAGGGCAAGAACGGTTCCAAGCAGGAGCAGGTTGGGAGCCAGAATCAACAAAGGCGTGAGAAGAGCCTGTGCCCACAGGGCGCTGATGGCAATCACAAAAAAGCTCAGGTGTCGATGGAGCAGCGGAGCAACCAGCGAACCCAGGACACCGGCGATGCCTGCGACGGCGAACAGGAGACCAGGGTCGACCGTCGAGGCATGCACGTGTTGCCCCAACACAATGCTGATCAACGTGATTCCTCCGGTCATCAGATTGAGACCGCAAAGCAGCAGTGCCAGCGAGCGAACAAGCCGCTGCTCCCACAGCCACTTCAGACCTTCTTTGACTTCTATCCTCAATGCACGCGTGGCCCTGGTATGCTCCTGTTGAAAAGGGGTCCGAATGAAGAGGAGCGCGAGGACGGAGCAGAGATACGAGACGGTATCAATAAGAAACGGAAAGAGCCGGCCAACACCATAGAGGAGGCCGCCCAGCGGCGAGCCGAGCAGCATTGCGATATTGTAGGTCGCGATATTCTGTGCGCTTGCAGCAGGTAGCTGCTCCTTCGAGACGACCTGGGGCAGACTGGAAACCTCGGCGAGATCGAAGAAGACAAAGAGGGTTCCCTCAAGCAGGGAGACCAGATATAGTTGAACAATGGTGAGATGGCCAAGGAACAGAGCCAGCGGGATGCTTGCCATGCTCAGGAACCGCGCCCCATCGCACACGATCATCACTCGCTTGCGGTTCCACCGATCTACGAGGGCACCTACTGGCAAACTCACGACCAGATACGGAAAGGTCCGCAACGCAGCAGCGATCCCGGCCTGAGCAGGTGAATGAGTGAGCGCGAGGATGAGTAGAGGAAAGGCCAGTTGCGACACCTGTGAGCCCGTCAGTGAAACGACCTGACCACCCCACAGCAGCAGATAGTCCCGTTGACGCCACAGAGGAAGGGGTTTGCTGGTCCCTGATCGCTCTTCTTTGGTTACAACCTGATGTTGAGTATCTATCTATCACGAACATGTTCCTTTTTGGTGTTTAGTACACAAGCGCACGCAACCATGCACAGCAAAGCATACGTGCGGAAGACGAAGAAAAGCGTGATGGGTGCATCTCTGGGTAGGACTCTCCTATCTGGTGGACGGGCATAAACCCCCCTTGCGCAAACGAAGCAGCGGGCGAGGTCGTCCCGAAAACGGGCAAGAAACTAGTGGTCAGTCCGATTAGGTTTTAATTGATAAATTAACTGAAAGGTGGATCTGTCTCACATTTGGTGATTCGAACTTAGCAGCAGGGTATCTTCAAAATGCTTATCCGCTCGCCGCGCGTGATTTCCTGATGCCTCTTCGTAGCTCTGCATTATTTGAAGCACCAAAT
>DATAYF010000053.1:0-7144 GCA_036272735.1 Ktedonobacteraceae bacterium | reverse complement strand
AAAAGTGGCCTTGGGTCGGCTTATAGAGCCACTTTATCTCAAGTGTAGATGTGTAGAAGTGTAGATGGGGCATGCCTCTTGACACTACCTGAATGTATGCAGCCTAATACTATTATCGATGTGTAAAGGAAAGGAAATATGGTCATACAGACAGAAAACAACAAACGACTTGTACGCCTGGTCTTTGAACAAGGCATCAACCAGCAGCGCCTTGAACTGGTCGATACACTATTCTCTGCTCATTTCATCGACCACTCGACACCAGATCAACTTCCAGGAACGCAGGGAGTCAAAGACTATTTTGCCGCCATATACACAGGTTTTCCTGATATGCAGGTCACAATTGACGATCTCATCGCGGAAGGAGATAAAATAGCGGTGCGCACCACCTGGCGAGGAACCCATCGAGGTACGTACGCACATATAGAGCCAACGGGCAATCAAGTAGTACGCACCATGCTGCAAATTTTTCGTATTGTTGATGATAAAATTGCTGAAGAGTGGAATGAAGGAGCCGAATTATTAGCATAATTGTGCTCAGAACTATAAGCTGTCCTTTTGTACAGCGAACATACTGTTCTCTCGCTCAGTGTCACGGGCCGCTTTTTCGGATACAGTAACGCTATCACAAGAACTATTGCATCCGAAAAAGAGGTTTGAAGATGGAACAACATACGGCCTTAATCACAGGAGCATCACGCGGCCTTGGTCTTGCCCTGGCCCGTCAACTTGCTCAGCAACATTGGAATTTAATTATCGACGCTCGTGGCACTGATGCCCTTGAGCAAGCACGAGCAGAATTAGCACGGCAGACCACCGTCATCGCTATCGCTGGAGATGTTACCGATCCCGCGCATCGTCAGGCTCTGGCTGAAGCGGCCCAAAAATTCGATCACCTGGACGCCCTCGTAAACAACGCCAGTATGCTTGGTCCCAGTCCTCAACCCGCACTCGCCGCATATCCGCTCGACGTGCTTGAAAAGGTATACCGCACCAACGTCATCGCGCCTCTGGGCCTTTTTCAGGCGGTCAGACCATATCTTACAGCCCATGCATGCCTTATCAATATTACCAGCGACGCAGGGGTCGAGGGCTATGTTGGCTGGGGCGGGTATGGATCGAGCAAAGCCGCGCTAGAACAGCTTTCGCACATTCTCGCAGCCGAGCACGAAGATATACATATCTACTGGGTTGATCCTGGCGATATGCGCACCGCCATGCACCAGGAGGCATTCCCCGGCGAAGATATCAGCGACCGACCATTGCCCGACGAAAGCGTTCCGGGCTTGATCGCACTGCTCACAGGCACCCATCCAAGCGGGCGCTATACAGCCCGTTCGCTCGGCGCATAAGAGGAAAACAGTTGACCAGATACGTATTGCTAACAGAGAGCGTGAAGGAAAGAGTGTTGGAGATCATGCAAAATCGGGTACTGGCTAATCAGTATCCGGTTTTGCATGGTCTCCAAAGGCTTCTTGCATAGAGGCATCGTGCATCGCAATCATCGGTATCGTGGGATAGCGGCGGGCAAAGTGGTGTAACTTGATCAGGGTATGTATTGCGGTTGCTTTATCGTGAGAGAGAATAGACCAGATCAAAGGATGCATGGGAGAAGGTGTCAGATAGTTTTCACCAAACCACGCTGCGTCCGCAATCAAAAAGATGTGAGCGCCATTCGCACGCTGGATAAACATGCCGGCCGGCCCAGCGGTATGGCCGAGTAAAGGGATCAGGAGGATCGAGCCGTCACCAAAGAGATCGTAGCTGGCCTGAAAACCGGCATACGCCGGTCCCGCGAGGTCAAAGAGCTCAATGGGGTTATCGCAAAGCAAACGTTTGATCATGCCCTGGTGTTGGGCCATTAATCCTCGTGGAGCGGTCTCGTACTCAACACGATGAATACGTAGCGGCACGCCAGGTAAATCAGGAATACCGCTCACGTGATCCCAATGGAGGTGCGATAAGAGGATAAGAAGAGCAATGCCTGCCCTATCTAGGTGAACGCGACCAGCGGATTATCCAGGTGAAGTTGAACTCCGGCCGGCAGCCAGAACCCTACAGTGAGAACGATGAAGCCGCCACCAAACAACAGTAGCCACAGGCAGATTAATAGTCTAAGTTTTCCTTCTGTACGTGTGATCGCCATCCTGCACCTCCGTTCTGAGTGCCTCGTCAAGTCTATATAAGTGACCCAAGATCCGCCGCCGCTGTTGTGTGCTGCTTGTAGCTATCAATAATGGCGTCGGCAGCGCGGTCGGAGAGAGCGGCGATGGTCAGGCTGGGGTTGGCTCCAACAGGTCCCGGCATGACAGATCCGTCCGCAATATACAGGCCGGGATAGTTGAAGACCTCTCCGTACGTGTTGACTACGCCCTCATCGCTCGTTCGTCCCATTGGACAACCACCTAGCGGGTGGACTGTCACGGAGCGATTGAGCAGCCAGAGAGGATCATCCGTTATCTGGCCCCCCAGGGCAGTGCTAATGTCCTCCATCTGCTGACGAACCCGCGCATAATAGCTATCGGAGAGATGGTCGTTCGTCTCTACGTAGAGCTTGCCATCGTGCAACCTCATTGCATCGGTAGGGTAGTCTCGCCCCATGCCCCCCATAGGCAGCGAACACGCTGAAGCATCACTTGTTCCTAAAAGTTGGGCAAGATAGCCACCCACATCCGTCTCCACTTTTCCCTCCAGCCAGAGTTCGATGAGATGGCCGCCGAGGTGGACCCACTCACCGAGGGTGCTAGGCATACTCAATACCTGAAGCATCCAATTGACGAAGTTGGGATAGCCCGCATCCTGTATATAGAAACCTCTCGTTTGCCCCTCACCAGTATCCAGAGCGTCGGGAATGCGGATCGTACCGGTAATGGCCGGCCCATAAGTTGCTTCGATGATATGCTGGACCCGTTTTCCGTTCGTGTCCTCACGACATTTCGTCGCAGACGCGATGAAGTCTCCATTCCCGCTAAAGTGTGTGCCCAGCGTTGTACTGATGTGTGGAAAAGCACCGAGATTTTTGAGCAGCAAGAATGTGGTCCCCAATGTTCCCGCCGAGAGGATGAGCCGGTCAGCGGTGATCGTTTGGAGTGGCACGACGGCAGGATTGTGCGTATCCAGTGGCTGCCCTTCCATCGCCGGATCATGCTCGACGTAGGAGATTAGGTAACCACCATCGGAAGGTTGGAATGAATGCACCTCGCATAGGGGAAGGATCTCCGTGCCCAGCCTCTTTGCCTCGGTCAGATAGGTATAGTCCAGCGTGTTCTTACTACCGAAGTTGCAACCAAAATTACACTCGCCACACATGCGGCAGGTGGTGCGCACGCTGTTGGGGCCGTGAATATTTGGCTGGGCCTCGTGGATTGGTACGCCAGGTACAGGATCTGCATCCTCATTGGCAAAGGTGACGGCCAACGGTGGTAGATACCAGTTCAGATTCAAACGCCTGGCAGCGTCCCTGAGTGCGAGGGCACGATTCGTTGTGTTATACGGCGAGTGATCGAGGGGATACTGCTGCAGGTTGAGCATTTTCTCCACGCGATCATAGTGAGGATCGAGATCGGCACGGGTAACGGGCCAGTATTCGTAGCCTCCCTGGGTAGGATCTTCCTTGACAAACCACTTTTCATCTTTACGGAGCATGACATTCGAGTAGATAAGAGAGCCACCACCAAGTCCACTGGAGACAACTGCCGTCAGCCGAGGAAAGCTCCAGGCATTGTACAGACCATAGAAGCCCTCGCTAGGGTCCCAGAAATTATGCTTCATCTGATAGGGCGTGCGTGCGAAAGAACCTGGTGGGTAAGGTTTTCCGCGTTCTAGCAGGCAGACGTGTAATCCAGCTTCGGCAAGCCGGTAGGTCATCACCGAGCCACCAAATCCAGAGCCAACGACGACCGCGTCATAGTGTATATTCCTCATTGAAAAGACTCCCGTGCTTCTTCTTTCATCTCTTTTTATTTTTGATAAAAAATTGCCGCTTAAACTACAAGCCTTTTGATCAGTTAAACGTAGAGTATATGCATTTTTGGGAGACTATTTACGTTTGCAAACAAAAAGATCGCTGTTCTTTCGTACAGTCTCAAACTGTCCGTTCGCCTAATGCGTTTCAGCTCACCGCACGGTATAGTGAACGTCAATGGAACATGTATCGATTTAACATACAAGGAGGCGCGAACGATGCATAAGGCACCAATCAACGTATCCACGGAGTATAATGAGGGACTTCCTGGGCTTCCTCTGCTTAACTTCCCACTGTCATCTGCATTAGAGGCCGGAGAACCACCAGAGGCACGCGGACTGGCACGCGATGAGGTGCGCCTGATGGTCTCACGCATCTCGACTGACCAAATTGTGCACACCCATTTTCGCCAGATCGGGGACTTTCTAAAACCGGGAGATGTGTTGGTGATCAACACCAGCGGCACCATGAACGCAGCCATACCAGCCGTACGAGCAGATGGATTGCCACTAGAGCTTCATCTCTCGACCCACCTACCAGCCGACCTGTGGGTGGTTGAGTTGCGTGCCTATGACGACAAAACGACACGACCATTTGACCAGTTAGAGGTGGGGGAAACATTGGATTTACCAGGTGGAGGCAGTGTAACGCTCCATGTGCCCTATCATCATGGCTCCGCAAGCAAAAGATCGTCGCGGCTGTGGATAGCCACCCTGCAATTACCGGACACGCTAGAACGCTACCTGACCATGTATGGTCGCACTATCCACTACAGTTATGTCCCCGAACAATGGCCCACCGAGTACTACCAAACCGCCTACGTCACCGAGGTAGGCAGCGCGGAAATGCCTTCAGCGGGACGCGCCTTCACGCCAGAGATCATTACTGGCCTGATCGCCCATGGTGTCCAGGTCGCACCACTCTTACTGCATACAGGCGTATCGAGCCTGGAAGAACATGAGCCACCCTACGAAGAGTATTATCGGGTTTCGCCTACAACGGCCCGCGTGGTCACTATCGCGCGCGAGGAGAAAAGGCGCATCATCGCCGTAGGCACCACCGTCGTACGAGCGTTAGAAACCGTCACAGACGTAGATGGTACGACCCATCCAGGCGAAGGTTGGACCACTACCATCATCACGCCTGAACGTGGCCTCTACGCCGTCAATGGGCTACTTACCGGCCTGCACGAACCGCAAGCCACGCACTTACTCATGCTTACAGCCCTGGCTAATCGTGAGCATCTGTGTATCGCTTACAGAGAGGCTCTGAGCAAAGGCTACCTCTGGCATGAATTTGGCGACCTACATCTGATTCTCCCGTGATCGTGAGGAGAAAAACCAGAGCTTTTCCTTTCCACTGGTAGTTCATCCAACGCGGGTCTGGCTTGCTCTTCGCTACCACGCATCAGCTCGTAGAGCAACACGCCAAAGAAGAGCAAGCGTGCAGCCTGCTCTTCTTTGGTTCAATGCATGTGTACGTTGGCAATCAAAACCGTTCAGGTAGGATCGCCTTACGCCTGTTTTTCGTGGTGACCGCCAAACTGATAGCGCATGGCAGACAGAATCTTATTGGCGAACTCGTCCTCACCACGCGAGCTAAAGCGCGCGAAGAGCGCGGAGGTCAGCACTGTTGCCGGAACGCCCTCTTCAATCGCCGACTCAGCCGTCCAGCGGCCCTCACCGGAGTCGGAGACACGACCGGAGAACTCCTTCAGGTCGGGGCTTTCGAGCAACGAGGCAGCGGTCAGGTCCAGCAGCCAGGAGCCGATCACGCTACCGCGACGCCACAGCTCAGTAACTTCTGGCAGATTCAGGTCATACTGATAATACTGAGGATTTTGTACGGGTGCGGTCTCAGCGTCGACGGCGTGATTATCCTTGCCGATGTTGGCATGCTTGAGGATGTTCAAACCTTCGGCGTAAGAGGCCATGATGGCGTATTCAATGCCGTTATGCACCATTTTTACAAAGTGGCCAGCGCCATGAGGTCCACAGTGTAGATACCCCTGTTCGGCAGTTGACACCTGGGGGGCCTTTTCACGACCAGGCGTACGCGGTGCCGCGTTCACGCCAGGAGCAAGCGTCGAGAAGATAGGATCAAGGAATTTGATGGTTTCTTCTTCGCCACCAATCATTTGACAGTACCCACGCTCCAGACCCCAGACGCCGCCGCTGGTGCCACTATCAGCATACTTGATACCGTACTTTTTGAGCCAGTCGGCACGACGAATATCATCGCGGTAATACGAGTTCCCGCTATCGACGAGGATATCGCCCTCTTTCAGCAGAGGGATCAGCTTCTCAATGGTCGCATCTACTGAAGCAGCAGGGATCATCAAGAAGAGCACGCGTGGGTGCTGGCTCAGCTTCCCTACAAGATCCTCAAGCGAGGTCGCACCATCTTTGATAGACCCATCATCGATACGCTGCTTCACGCCCTCCCAGTGGCGAGCATAACCAATCACTGTATGACCAGCCTGCATCAGGCGCTTCGACATATTCGCGCCCATGCGGCCAATTCCAACCATACCAAGTTCCATTATCATGGTCCTTTCTGTTCATCTCTAATTCAATGCAGCCAGGGGTAGACAGGACATGGTCAATCTAACCACAAACAGTGGTGACGACGCGACTGAATACCAACGCAAGTGCGCTCCCTATGCCATTGCAGACGCAGCAGCAATTGCGAAATATGTTGTTGGTTAGGGGTCGCTCTGCCTGGCCGTAGAATCCCATCCAGCCCCAGTATACACCTAAATAATGTATCATATGTGCCCCGTTTTGGAAACCTGAGCAATTGAAACATTCTTTGATTTTCAAGCAACATTTTTTCAAGCTACCACGAGGGCTTCCAGCATTATAGTCGAGGGTGGAGGTTTAACAGTGTGAGGGCGTTTCTTAACTCAGATAAGGTGAGCATTTCCGAGCTTAAACACACAAAGAGCATCTTTTTATAGCTCATCAAAGGGCGACTTTTTCTCGTCTTTGTTGGCCTTATCTGAGCACGCTTTCCTCTTCATTTGAAGAGCTTTTTAAGGGTTAGGAAGCGTGAGGTCCAAGTCGGACAGAGAAGCGGATGAAAATGGGCCACTTCTAGAGTTCTACCTCAGCATTAGCAGCTTATTTTCAGACGAAACGCCCTCATTATTGTTTTGCATCTTTATGTATCGATACCATG
>DATAYF010000052.1:0-8810 GCA_036272735.1 Ktedonobacteraceae bacterium | reverse complement strand
CGGTGGGTACCACCATCATCCTCGAAAAGATTTCCTACCGAGCGTGGCAGAAACAGTACGGAAGGAGCGTGGGTCTTCGCGCCCCAGGGATGTTTGTCGAACACCTCAGACGCACCGGGGCCACGCACGGGCGGCACCCTGCTCGCAGTCCCCACCGGCCGAGCCAAGCTCTCCCAGTTCTGTCATGGCTGTGGGAAGTGCGTGAAAAAGCCGCTCTCGCAGCGCTGGCATCACTGCGCCTGCGGAGTCGGCCCCGTGCAGCGGGATCTGTACTCCGCCTTTCTCACTTCTACCCTTGATCGAGACCATCTCATCCCCTCGTGTGCCCGGGCAGTCATGGCCTGGGAAGGTGCGGAGGCGCGCCTGCGGGCTGCACACGCACGGGTAGCACAACGGGCGAAAGAGGGGCAGTCGTTGCCCCGAAGCTTTGGTGTTCCCAGAGCCAGAGCCCGTCTGCAGCCCGTCTGCAGCCCCTCGGCCTCAACATCTCGAGCGAAACGACACAAGAGCCAGTGTTCCTTGCTCGTCGAGGACACCTGGAAGCGTGGAAGCGCCGCTCAGAACCCCCGCTGCTTTAGCACGGGGAGCTTTCAGAAAAGATATCGTATCATCTCAAAGTACGTAGCGCGCGCAACGTTTTCAGCCCTGGCGGCATAGCTCCTCTTAACGATAGTGAGGAGATTCCCGTCGATATTTCGGCAGCCGAGATGCAAGATCTGATTGACCATTTGCACGATTTAGAGGTCGATGAGGAGCTCATTCAACAGTTGGCAGACATGACAGATAATGTCATACAGGGACTACCTGAATTGTTCAAAGCAATGCTGGAACGACAGCGGGCCCTGCAAAAGAAAACAGACGATACTGAGATACAACAAAGGTCATTGCGCCGCCTCCTCAACTTTTCTGCCGATGAGCAGCGTGATATGGAAGCGGCGATCAAGCGCATAGCACGCCAGATACATGGTTCAACAACACGGCGCATGCACCGCGACCGTATAGGTCGCGTGAGTATCGCGCACACCTTACGTCAAAACATGCGCTACGACGGTATGCCCTTTCAACCAGCGCTCCGTAGGAAGCGTGAGCAACGCCCATGTCTCATACTGCTCTGCGATGTGAGTCTTTCTACACGTAACCTGGCACGTTTCTGGCTGCATATGGTCTACCAGATGCAAAGCCTGTTCTCCAAGGTACGTACCTTCGTCTTCGTTGCTGACGTGGTCGAGGTCACGCAACTGTTCGAGGAACAGACGATGAATAAAGCAGTAGAAATTATCTTTGGCGGCCAACTGCTCGACGCCGATACAAATAGCGACTTTGGGCGAGCCTTAGAGCAGTTCCACAATAACTTTCTTGTGGCTGCCAATCGGCGCACCACCGTGGCGATCCTTGGCGATGGGCACAATAACGGTCACCCACCAAATGAGATCGCACTTGAAGAGATTGCCAGCCATGCCAAGCAGGTCATTTGGATGACACCCGAACCCAAATGGGGCTGGTCGCTTGGAAGTTGCGATATGCCACTGTACGAGCAGTATTGTCGCCGCGTCGAAGTTGTGCGTACTGTCGAACAACTCGCGCAGATGGCAGAAAGTTTGGTGAACTTTCCTATCTTACAGGCATAAACGCATGATGCAGGAGATGAATACTGCTAGCAGTATTCATCTCCTGCATCATACATCTTATTCTGCTACAAACGTAGACGCAACGTCAGGATCTCAAATGGCTTGAGCGCCACATCAACTGTTTTCTGTTGATGCTTTAACTGTACCTCTGGCTCTTCCAATAGGTTAGTCTGCCAGATGTCAGCAATCTCAGCATTGAACGTCAACGTCGTATGCGTCGTGGCTCCTGAAGCCTCGTAGAGACGCAGCACGACGTCATCGTTCTCCTCGGCTTTCTTGATGGTCTCGATCAGCACATTCTCAGCGCTAACCTCTACAAACGACGCGTTCGCAAGCGGACTCGTCGCCGACACAGCACCCTCGACGTACCTCAAAGGCACATTCAACTCGTAACCAGCACGCACCACGCCACCAACAATATGATTGCCCGTGTGAGGATAGAGCGCGTAGGTAAACTCGTGTTGAGCACGATCAGCCTGCGGATCAGGATGACCGGGACTACGCAACAAATTGAGGTCAAGCACGTTCTGTGTGACTTTGTGACCATACTTACAATCGTTTAGGAGTGCCACGCCATAATCCCATTGAGAAATGTCGATCCATTTGTGTGCACAAATCTCGTACTTCGCCATGTCCCAACTGGTGTTATCGTGCGTCGGCCGCTTGACTGAACCAAACTGAATATCACAGGTGGCCTCATTCGATTGCACAGCAACGGGGAAGCTGGTACGCAGCATCTTATTACTTTCCTGCCAATCAGCCGTCGTCACAAAATCGATGCGCCGACTGCCTGAGGTCAAGGTGATGCGCTGCTGCAGGGTCGATTGCCCGAAGCGATACGTTTGCTCCACTATCGCCTGCGGACCATCGATATGTGCCGAACTTTCTTCCAACGCGAAGTAGTGCGGAGCCTGCTCGGCATAAGCTATCGAAAAGTCCCAGGCATCGCCCTCGTCATGATACACGGCCAGTCGATTGGCATGCTCGCCTTCTGCTAGCACCTCACGCTGATACTCTTTATCAAAAACCGATGCGATAGAGCCATCAGGTGCGAACTGCACACGCAACAGATCGTTTTCCAGCACACTAGGTGCTACTGATAGGTCACCTACGGCTTGCCCATCGGCTGATGATGGGTTAAAGGTCATGCTGCCCATTGCAGGCACTGTCACCTGCTGCCAGCGCTCCTGTATACGTAACCATTCTGTACGCTCCCAGGAAAGCGTATTGAATACCGACACCGAGCCAGATTGCGCCTGATCGCTGAGTGCGTCCTGCACCTCGCGCGTGAGTTGTTGCACCTGTGCAGCAAGCTGCTGATAGCGCGCCAGCGACTCATCATAGACACGTGTGATCGATGAACCGGGCAGGATATCGTGAAATTGGTACAACAATACTTCTTTCCAGATCGCGTCTAATTCCTGCGATGGATATTCGTATGCCCCCTTGCGATGAGCAAGCGCAGCCAGGAACTCTAGATCACGCAACGCCAGTTCAATTTTACGATTGAAGCGTTTATTTCTGGCTTGCGTGGTATAGGTCCCCTGGTGCTTTTCCAGGTAGAGTTCACCGGTCCACGTCTGATATTCCGAGGTATCCTGTGCAATGCGCTCGAAGAAGCTCTCCATTAGCTCTTGTTTCACCGGAGGCAGACCAGCAAGATTTTGCTCGCGTGCCAGCCGTTCCAGGTGCTCGGTCCCCGGACCACCACCACCATCACCGATGCCATAGAGCACAGCGCAATATTCTGAGACCACTTTATCGGCGAAGTTATGCTCCGCACCCATAAGTGCACTCGGTGCGGCCGAACTGTTGTATGTCCCCTCCGGCGGCATATGCGCGAGGACACGCGATCCGTCTATACCCTGCCAGAAAAACGTGTGATGCGGGAAGACGTTAAACATATTCCAGGAAATTTTGATGGTAAGGAAGTAGTCGATGCCCGCCTTTTTCAAAATTTGCGGTAGCGCGGCCGAGTAGCCAAAAACATCGGGCAACCACAGCATCTTCGGGGCTGTGCCAAACTCAGTACGGAAGAAACGCTTGCCATACACCAATTGTCGTACCAGCGCTTCACCACCAGAAATGTTGGTATCAGGTTCGACCCACATGCCACCCTGCGTCTCCCAGCGGCCTTCGGCAACCTTTGCCTGCATCTTTTTGTAAAGCTGTGGATACTGATCTTTCATCCACTGATACAATTGTGGTTGGCTGGCACCAAAGACGTAGTCGGGATAGCGCTCCATCGTCGCCAACACGGTCGAGAACGTTCTCGCCCCCTTCCGTATCGTTTCGCGAATAGGCCAGAGCCACCCCAGATCGATATGGGCATGCCCGATAGCGCTCACGTGCAAAGAAGGCGAACCGCCAGTCTTGGCCAGTTCTACAGCCAGAATAGCACGCGCCTGCCGTGCCTCCTCGCTTGTATACTCAACGAGCAAATTGGACGCCTTATACAAAGCGTGTAAAATACGCTGATGACGTGCGCTCTCAGGAGCAAGCTGCTTCATCAGGTCATGTAGCACTTCAAAATCGTAGTGAAGCTGCTGCATCTCCACGTCAAATAATGCAATGTGCGCTTCTTTCACAGTGCCACTATCACGATACCGGCCGAATAAATCATTACAACCAGCATCAGCCCACAAATCGACGACTTCATTGCCCTGAGCGCGTTGTGCAAACGGAACCACGTTTTTGCCTGGTCGGCCCAGGCTCAAGTCAAAGGTTGAACTGACCGTGGTAAGACCCTGAATAGGGCACCCCTCCTCGTCGACAACAGCGGCTTCACCACTGAGATCGATCAAAAGAACGACCTCCTGGCCCTCTGTGCTTTTGGGAAGCGTGCCGGTAAAATGAAACCAGGCGCAATCCCATAGCTTGCCCCAGCTCTGCCCAATCGACAACGTTTTATGATCACCTGATTGGCGCTGCGCAAATGGAACGGGTTCGGGGGTAATCCAGGCTTCAACATGAAGTTCACTGAGAGGTTGATACGTGGCCTTTGCAATTCTGCTAAGCGTCGCAGTAAAGTTATGTTGCGTTACATAATGATATGGCAAAAAACACCGTTACCCTTTCTAGAGATCAAGCAAGTATCCCTTGCATATGCCAAATATTATAATCGTCATGGCAAGAAAAGAGCAACCTGGCGTCAATCCAAACACCTTTTGTTTCGCACCATGCTCCCATGCTCCCAATAACTCGACGCCAGCACACGGCTGTGATATGATCGGTCTATTCGTCACACCTTGCGGAAGGATTGTAGCAAGCGATGTATCTCAAGCGCCTAGAAATGCTCGGCTTCAAGAGCTTTGCCTCACGCACGCTACTCGAATTTAGCCCCGGTATTACAGCGGTCATCGGACCCAACGGTTCGGGGAAATCGAACGTCGCCGACGCCATGCGTTGGGTGCTAGGCGAGCAAAGCATGCGACATCTGCGCGGCAAAAAAAGCGAGGATATTATTTTTGTCGGAGGACAGGGCCGCTCGGCCCTCGGTATGGCAGAGGTTTCACTCACACTCGACAACAGCACTGGCTGGATACCGTCCGAGTACAGCGAAATCACCGTCACCCGCCGTGTTTTCCGCTCAGGTGAGAACGAATATCTCATCAACAAACAAAAAGTACGACTCAAAGACATCTTGCTGCTTCTGGCACAGGCACGCATCGGGCACGATTCATACACCGTCGTGGGCCAGGGTCACATCGACGCGACGTTGAGCTTGCGTGCCGAGGAACGGCGTGGTCTCTTCGAAGATGCCGCTGGCATTCGTCCTTACCAGGTACAACGCACGGATGCCGAGAATCGCCTGCAACAAACAGAGCAAAATCTCGAACGCCTACGCGATATCGTGAACGAAATCGAACCGCGCCTGGAACCGCTCGCGGAACAGGCTCGCAGGGCAGTTGAATACGCACAGCTCTCTGACGAACTACAAGCCACATTGCTTTCCTGGTACACACTACAATGGCGGCGTCTACAAGCTGCTAAAGGACGTGCAGAACATATCGAGCACGAGCAAGCACAGAAGTCGCAACAATTTGAGCTCGCGCTTCAGAGCATCGACCAGCAGGTCAACACATCACGCGTTGAACGTCAACGTATACAAGCACACCTTTCAAACGTACGTACAACGTACAACGAAGCCAGCGACCTCGTGCAACAGCAGGAACGTGACGTAGCCGTCAGTGAAGAACGCGTTGGCGGTCGAGAGCGTCAAAGCAACGACCTCCGGCAGGAAGAGCGGCGTCTGCGTGAACGCTTGATAACCCTGCAAAAACAGTGCATCGACCTCGAAGAACAATGTGACCTGGCAGACGAAAGCATCGATACAGCGGCAGCACACCTTGCCACACTCGAAACCCAGGTCAATAAGGCACAAAAAGAGTATGAATTGGACGAGCATCGCCTGAGAAATGCACAAAACGACCTGATCCAGGTGCAGGCTCGTCTCGGCTCAAGTCAGACAGAATTAGGACGCATTCAGAAGCAATTAGGTGAGCGCAATCGCACGCTCGCAGCACGAAGGGACACCATCGCCCAATCACAACAGACGCTACGCACACTGGAAACACGCGTGCTCACAGAAAAGACGCAGCTAGAGCAGGCACAAAACGACGAACAGGCCACAGCCCAGCAGAAACAAGCTCTTGTCCAAAAAATTTCGGCTGCCCAGAGGGATATAGACCAGCACAAAGCAACGCTTGCGGAAGGAGAGCGCCAGAAACGCAGTACCAATGATCGCCTTACCATGCTCAAAAATTGGCGACAAAATTTAAGCGGCTATAGCGATGGCGTACGCGCCCTATTACGAACGCCCGCCAATGCGCTGAGCGGTATCCTTGGCCCGGTGCCACAGCTCGCTATCGTCGCTTCGGGATTCGAGCAGGCCGTGGAAGCCGCCTTTGGTCCCGCTATGCAGGCAGTCGTTGTGCAGACCTTTGCAGACGCACAGACATGCCTGGCCTATCTGCACCAAAAACAAGCAGGTCAGGCTATGGTCGTCTGGCTGGAACGTATAGAGGAAGATGAGCAAGCCCACGAAGTCCATGTACTTCAACAGCAGCAAGAAGAGGCAGTGCTCCAGCGTTTTCTGGCGAGCACGCCAACATTACAAGATCATGTTGCCGGCTTTGCCTGGAAGTACCTGCACTACGAAGCCCGTTACACGCAACTCTTTCATCGCCTGCTGCATGGCGTCGTCATTGCACACCACCTTGAGGCCGCCAAAGAACTCCTTGAGTGGGATCTCTCACTGAGCCTCTCTTCCGACACCGATCTCCCTTTCACTTCGATTGTAACCATGCAAGGCGAGGTATTGCACGTCGATGGTTGGCTTACAGGCGGCACAGGCAAAAGCGGCAACCAGCAAGGTTTGCTGGTCTACGAACGCGAACTGCACGAATTACCGCAGCAATTAGAAGATGTGACCGCTCAGATTATGCAAATACATGACAGCATTAGTGAGGCACAGCGCAATCAGAATAGTCGTAAAGCGGAGCAAGCCACACTCGATAAAGCACTACAAAAGATAACCACGCAACTGCAAGAGTTGAACAAACGCGTTTCATCATCGCAGCGTGAGCAAGAACGCCTACAAACAGAGAGCCGACTGGCCGCCTCTGTCGAACAGCAGCTTGCATCCGAAGTGGCAGGCTTAGCGCAGGAAGCGCAAGCAGCCATACAAAGGGTACAGGCACATGAGCGCTCACAACGCGATATGCAAGGGCTAGTTGAAGAGTTTCAGTATGCCATGGAGGAACGCGCAACGGCCTATCGTCGCCAACAGGACGAGCTAGGTAGGTCGCGCACTGCCCTCGCTGTGCAACGCCAGGAGGCCAGATCGCTACGCCAACAGCTAGCCAACCAGGGTACCCAGGTTCAGGAGATCAAAATACAGCTTGGACAACAGGTTGTACGCCTGCAAGAAAACGAGCAACAGGTCCAGGCACTACGCGTAACTATTGCGCAGCACCAGGCAACACTCGCGCAATCTCGCGACCGTGTCACGCACCTACATACGGAACTCCAAACGGTAGAAGGACAACTCGCAGAGACGGATCAACGTATCGCCACTAGAGAGAAAGAGCGTATTCACGTCCAGCAGGATAAGGCGCAACAAGAATCCATCTACCGACGTACCTTACTCGATAGCCAGCGCGCCCGTGATGCAGTAGAAACACTCCTCACCCAGATGCAGGAGGAACTGGGTATCACCGATCCACAGGCGCTGACAACCATGCACTTGAACGAAAATGAGACGCCAACCAGTAGCCATACGCCAGATGATCAGCACGCTACAGGCGGTGCTGAACTATCCGAGGAAGAAGAGGGGCAATTGCGTCGCCTGCGCCGCCATATCGATGGGTTACGCAATCGTTTGAAAGCCATGGGAGGATGTGACCCTAGCGCACCACAAATCTACGAGGAAACACGTTCCCGCCACGAATTCCTCACCACGCAAATCGCTGACATGGATCAGGCCGCCTTGCAACTCCGCACCATTATCAGCCAACTGGATGCCACCATGGCGCGCCAATTTGAAACCACTTTCCAGGCGGTGAATACGCGCTTCCGCGAACATTTCACTACCCTCTTCAATGGTGGTACAGCACGGCTGGAATTGCTCACGGCGAAAACCGATACAGAAGAACACGAGTCAACGCCATCTCGTATGCCAACTGGAGTCGAAGTCATCGTACAACCACCAGGCAAAAAAGTACAGGACTTATCACTCCTATCTGGTGGTGAACGTGCACTGGTCGCAGCCGCATTACTTTTTTCTCTACTCGAAATCAATCCACCGCCGTTCTGCTTATTAGACGAAGTGGATGCCGCACTAGATGAATCAAATGTCACCAGGTTTTGCGATATACTCAAACGCCTGGGCCAACGTACACAATTTATCGTAATCACCCACAACCGTGTCACCATGACAGCAGCCCAGGTGCTCTATGGCGTCTCGATGAAAGAAAGCGTCTCACGCCTGCTTTCCATGCGTATAGAAGAAGTGGCAGCTACTACAACAAGATAACAATTTTCTTGCAACAACAGAAAAGAGCATAGTGCTATTACCACTGGTACTGCCCAAATAAGAACTCGCCATTCCTCCCCATGCCTGAAGGCCATGCTTTTATACCCATTTAACAAGCTGCTAGAATAGGAAGATGAACCCGCAAG
>DATAYF010000051.1:0-6360 GCA_036272735.1 Ktedonobacteraceae bacterium | reverse complement strand
CCTCCGAACACGTGTCTGGGGGGTGTGGGCGTTGGTAGCAAGACCTACTCCATTCCGGTTCCCATGGCAGCGCTTCGGCAGTCGTGAACTGGTAGACCTGGCGATGCGCATTTCCTAACAAGAGACTGAAGACGATAAGGGAGGCGCGCCCACCAATCTGGCTCGCCTCCCTTATTGTCTTCGATCAAAAAAATCAAGGATTAATTATGAGAATTGGAAAACACTGGCACCTAGTCAGGGTTTTCCAATTCTCATAATTAATCCTTGAGAGTGATCCATCAATACTAGTGCTCTGTCAATTCAGAAATGATAGGTGACTATCTGGCTCATTGGCGCTTCAGAAGCGGATGCAGACAAGCAACCACCTCTCAAGAGAACATTGACAGAACACTAGCTAGATGACTTGTTCGGGATAAGCAGCAAACATGCATATTTGTTGGCTGTGCTGGCTACTTCCTGTACTGGCTACTTGGCACATCTGTTCTGGAAATAGCCACTGTAAGAGCGATAGAGCGTGCCTTTCTAGGTTGCAGATGGATGCGCAACCAGGATAAAATTTGAGGATATGAACAGGTGCTCACGCCGCAACAAGAAAAACAACGCAGCTTTCTGAAGGAGCAGCCCAGTATGATTCTTTCTCGTCTCCAGCGGCTCGTGGGTACTTCTGCAAACATACTACACGCTCGCTTTGTTCATTGGACCAAACCACTCACTTCCTCCATGCCGCTTGGAACACTCGCAGACCTTGCCAGAAGCAAGTCGGAGCTCCTAGCGGAAAACGCGCTCTTACGGCAGCAACTCATTATCCTCAAGCGGCAGGTGAAACGACCAGCATGCAAGAAGACCGATCGCATCCTCCTCGTGCTTTTAGCAAGAGCGGTTCGGGCCTGGAAGCAAACGCTGTTCCTTGTTCAGGAGGACAACTCTCCTGCGCTGGCATCGTGAAGCCTATCGTCTGTTTTGGAGGCGCAAGTCAAGGGCTCTTTCTCACAAGCCGAGAATAGCCGCGGAAACCATCGCATTGATCAGGGAGATGGTGGCGAAGAATCGCCGTCTTCGGAGCTGAGCGTATTCGTGGGGAACTGCTGAAACTGGATAGTCATGTGTGCAAGCGAACCATCCAGAAGTACATGAGGTCCGTTCGCGCACACCAGCCAGGAGGACAGAAGTGGGCAACCTTTTTGCGGAAGCACGCGACAGATATCTGGGCTTGTGACTTCTTCTTTCGACCGCTCTTTGCGTTCTTCATCATCGAACTCAAGTCACGCAAGGTGATCCATGCAGGCGTCACACGATGGTCGTGTTGCAAAAAATTTCAAGCTGAGAAAATAGAGCAAGTAATTGCAGCATAAGAACCATGATCGTAGAGAAAGGGTGCACGCGCTGCATCTTTTACGGTTGATATATGTTTGTGTGTATCCAATTTGCTGAGCTTAAATTTTTTGCAACACGACCAGCGAATGTGCACCATTGCTGAGGGGGCAGGATACACACGGAAGATGAGAGTACAAGAGCTTGAATCTAGAAACCATCCTCCATCGTGTTACCTGTGGAGAGGCACTCAGGGGTCGCTCCCTTGAGCGATGGACCCGCCAAACCTTCGGGCAGGATTGAGTCAACCTTTTAAGCATAACTGGGGGATGTGTGCGAAATCCTTCATACGCCTTTGAAGGACCAGAACAACTTTTCGTGTGTATCTGGGCAGGCCACATCCACGGGTTCTGACCTCTCCACCCAACAACCATGTTGGTAAGGAAGCCTCATTTCACGTTCACGTGAAGGGACCAGCCTATGCCAAACAAGAAAACCTCTCCCGATCTCAAAGCAATGCCGATGCTTCCTCATGAATCTGTCTACATTGGAGTGGATATTGGGAAGTCCAAGCATGTCGCTGGCTTTCTCTCAAAGACCCTTGTAGAGCGCCACAAGCATTTCGAGAACTGTCCAGCCTTCACCTTTGAAGCATCCCGCGAAGGTTTCAGATCGTTTGTGGAGCGTATCCGTGAGTATTGCCCACTCGAACACATTTTTATCCTCATGGAACTGACTGGCCACTATCATCGGTCTCTTCAGCAGTATTTACTGGAATTGGATATTCCCGTTTATGTGATGCATGTTCAGCGCCGACAAACCAGCATGATCAAGACCGACAAGCGGGATGCGTTAAGCCTGGCCAACCAGCTTTACACGCAACTCGAATTGGGAGCACAGGTGACGGACAAATTACAGGTGGTGCGGCGCTCTGCTCCTCCGTCAGAAGCAGCGACCCAACTCAAGGGCTTGATGCGTCATCGTTACGAATTGATGAACGAGAGTACCCAGCGGCGAAATAAGCTCACTGCGATCTGTGACGAACTCTTCCCAGAACTCACCCACGTCCTGAAAGATCCGAATCGGGCAACAGCCCTGGCGCTCCGCGAGCACTTTCCGACGCCCCACGCTCTTGCCACCGCGAGTTTTGCGGCCCTAGTCGCAGTACGAGTGGGAAATCGAACGTCCGATGCCAGCTTGCTTCACTTGCAACAGCTTGCTGCGCAAAGTATCGGGACCAAGGATATTGCCAGGCAACGCAGTCTCGTGCTTGAACAGGGTTTGCTGATTAAAGAATTACGGCTCATTCAGCAACACCTGGAGCAGCTCGATGAGGAAGTCTGCCAGATCGCTATTCAGAGCCGAGAGGGACAGATCCTCACGTCCATCCCTCCGATTAGTCCGCTCTTCGCAGCGACCCTTCTTGCTGTCATCGGTTCGATTGCTAATTTTGAGTGTGCTGCTGATCTGAAATCTTATTTGGGCTGGGCACCCAAGCGGGAGCAAACGGGGAGCACCTACGACCGGACCAGACTGACTCAGGGGGGATCGCGTGAAGCGAAACGAGTCATATATCTCATCGTCTGGAGAGCGATCCAAACCGATACCGAATGGGCAAAGTTGTACCAACGCCTGGTTCCGCGCCTCTGTGCCTACGACGAACGAACGCAGTCCTACAAAGGGAGAGGACGAGCCATTGGTCATGTCGCAGGCCGACTGATCACTTTGATCTACGCCTTATTACGATATGATTACGAGGTGCTGAGTCACCTGGCTCCTGGCGCTGATCCTCCCGAACCAATGCTCTATGACCCCGAGGTTCACCATCAGCATCGCTCTGGTCACTACCATCCTCTCAAAAGAAGATCCAGAGAGAACCGCATCGTCCAGGTTGAGGCGTAGGGTTTCTCTGAAGGCGAGAAGAGAAAGGAGCCGGAGGCTCATCAAGCATCCTGGGAGCTTGAGGCAAACGTGGCAGCGCGACCAGGGTACTCATGCAAGCTGGAACGCGGAACAAGCGATGCCGAGAGAAGCGACCCTTGGCTGGGGTTGATAGACTCGGAGCGCGAGAGCATAGCGGGAACGGAAGTGTCCATCAATGCAGAACCCGGTATGCTCTCGGCGCGGAGAGCTTTCCAACCCCAGCCAAGGACGGCATCGCCCGCGCTCCAGCTTGCTCGTAGTATCAGATAGAACATAGCACGAAGAAGCATCATGGCAGGCAACAGTGGTCATTTTTTCTGAAAGTTCCATACGCCTTATGCTTCAAAGACACTGCTCACATGGAGGTAAAATCACACTCAGCCTCTGGATCTGGCTCACTCTTGGTGAAAAGGATCAGTCTTCCCATCAAGGAACCATTTCTTTGTGCTCAGAGCAGGTGCCAATATTCTCAGGCAAGCTCATCCTTCACCAAGAGCGAGCCAGATCCGAAACATGCACATTGGGACACGCGTTTCCTGAGAAACCCGCTCCTATCTGATTTCTTCCGCCAACACATTGTAAATTGGCTGCTTTTGAGATGCGAGCATCAGTGCATGTCCAGTTCATCCGTGGGGTGGGTGTTGCGCGAAGGAGCATGTTCCAGCGAGTTTTCCAGCTTTTGGGTTTCCACAACCCTCGGTGACGAAACAGGTGAAAATGAGGTATGCTTCTGTTTGATGGTGAATCACACAAAGGATACGATGGTCTTATTGATGTCAGGGAACTCACCTGTTCATCAGGTTGGAATTTGGATGAATGGATGAGTATTGTACCGGTATCCAATAAGGAAAGAGAAAGGATCATCACCAGATTAGCGCATGTGGGCATCCTGAAAACCGACAACTGACCTGGAGGCATGCCTTTTGCCTAGTACAGTATAAGATGCCCTGAGGGCAGGAACGAATGGTTCTGATACACAAAAAGGAAACGCGTTATGGAACAGCAACAGTTTACTGGACAATCAGGTTCAACCAGACGCAATCAGGTAGTGGTTGGCCTGGCGCTTCCGCACGAGCAATTTCCTGTTCCCAAACTGATAGAATTTAGCGTGCTAGCCGAGCAAGCAGGGTTTGCTGCCGTCTGGGCCAGCGATCACTTTCAGCCCTGGCAAGACAATCAGGGGCACTGTGGCCTGGCCTGGGTGACGCTGGCCGCCCTGGGGCAGCGCACGCAGCGCCTCCTGCTGGGCACGGGCGTCACCTGCCCATCCTATCGCTATCGTCCGCAAATCGTCGCGCAGGCGTTTGCCTCGCTGGGTCTGCTCTATCCTGGGCGCGTCTTTCTGGGCGTTGGGGCAGGCGAAGCGGTAAACGAGATTCCTGGCGGTGGCGGCTGGGGAGACTACGAGGAACGTGCAGCACGCATGGAAGAAGCGGTGACGCTGATTCGGCGTCTCTGGACGGGCGAATGGGTCAGACATCAGGGACGCTACTATCCGGTGGACCAGGTCCGTCTGTATGATGTGCCCAGCCAGCCTGTGCCCATCTACGTTGCTGCCGGTGGTCCGAAGAGCATGGCCCTGGCGGGCAAGATCGGCGATGGCCTGGTCTCGCAGGCGAGTCAGCCAGAACTGCGCCAGGCGTTTGAGCAGGGCGCGCAGGCCGCTGGGAAGCAGCCAGCCTCCATGCCCATCCTGGTCGAGCAGTATGTGGTGGTAGGTGATCGCCATGAAGCCGAGCGCTGGGCGCCGCTCTGGCGCTTTTTGCCCAGGAGTGCAAGCTATCTAAACGACCCCGACCCGCGCAGCATCCAGCGCCGGGCCGAGCAGGATGTTCCCCTGGAACAAGCCTACAGCACGTGGGTAGTCAGCGAAGACCCGCAGGCGCATCTTCAGGCGCTTGAGAAGCTGATTGATGGCGGCGTCACTCATATCTTTCTGCATTTCCCGCAGCAAGATCAGGCCAAAGTCATCAAATTTTATAGCGAGCAGGTCTTGCCCAAGCTGTCACAGGCTCCATGACCGGGAGCGGGTCAATCTGTCTTTCCTCATACAGTTTTCTTAGCGTTGTTTTTCGGGTTCTCCCGCACTTTGCGTGAAAGCTCTAGTATATCTGTGATACTGATAGCGTTGGTCCAGCTTCTCAGCTTGTCGCCGCTTTTTGACGCTCACTTTATGGCTCAGATTATCACGCAAAGTGCGGGAGAGCCACCATTCGGGATAGCATCCAGCTTTCCATTAGCATGCGCCTCTTATTATGGTGGAATTCCACCGGAACTTTGAAATGAAATGAGCACGAAGTATCCAAAAAGCTCTTCGCAAACTCCGAAATATTCCAGTGTAACTCCGAAAAAAGGAAGCGATTCCAGCATAACTCCGAAAAATTAAATGCTTGTCATATGCATTAATACGTCTATTTCACAATTGCCTTTTTGATGGCATGATGATGAAAGCAAGCAAAGATAGCTTATGTGAGAACGAATGACCGAAGTAGCCAGCACAGCTATGGCTGTCTTAAGAAACGATGGAAACCTATCATGATCAATTCTTTGAATATATTTAGGGCATTTTGATGTATTTAAGATGTAAATCACGGAATGAAATGGCTCTCCCGTACTTTCCGTGATTCAAGAGGCAGGGAGCAGCCAGACAAAAGCAAATGCCAATTAGGAAGCTGCTCATGTCGTCTGAGCATTTCAATATGCTAGAGCTTTCACGAAAAGCGCGGAAGAGTCATTTCATTCCGTGATTTACACTCAATGTCGCGATGCGGGCGTGTGGGAACAGATGATGACCGCTTTACGAGAGCGTTGCCGCGTAGAGGCTGGACGCAAAGCGACTCCTTGTTTGTTCAAACGCAGTAAAACACCATGTTCTCTGTATCAACTGTTCGATCGAAGAAACAGCGATGTGCAGGGCAAGGGCTCCGCGAGTATCAAGATAGTATCTTCCATGCTATGCTATCTGTGCGATATGTATTGCTTCGCCCTCATTACCTACGACAGGCTTCTAAACGATCAGCATGAGAATGGAGTGTTGAAGGAAAAATATGAACGAACATCACGATCAACCTGTTTCGCTACAAGCGTGCTGGCTACAACTCCTCCATATACAGGAAGAACTTCTCA
>DATAYF010000050.1:0-6107 GCA_036272735.1 Ktedonobacteraceae bacterium | reverse complement strand
ATAAAGGAATGATGTATGAATAAGAGACAATCCAAAGGAGACCAGGTCTGGTCTATTGAAGTACATGGTATCAATCCGATCACCGATGACGAACGGCATGGTCGGCCACTCGAATTATTCTGGATCTGGTTTGCCGCAAACGTTGGTATCCTCGGTATCGTTTATGGCGCGATCCTCTTTGATTCTGGACTCAATCTCTGGCAATGTGCCCTTGTGACGCTGATTGGTACAATTGGATCGTTTATCGCTGTTGGGCTGCTCTCTATCGCTGGCGTCTGGGGAGGCTCGCCCATGCTCACGCTTTCGCGTGCTTCGTTCGGGCCACGCGGTAACATCGCGCCCACTCTGATCAGCTGGATAAGCCTGGTAGGTTGGGAAACGGTCCTCGTGGTCACGTCAGCATATGCTTTACTCGGCCTCTTGAATCTTGCAGGTTTGCCATCAAATGCGCTATGGACTATTGTCAGTCTGGTGATTGTGGCTGCACTAGTCGTTCTCTTTGGTTTACTAGGACACGCAACCCTTGTCTGGCTTCAACGTCTGGCCACCTGGCTCTTCGGTCTCTTAACGCTGGTCATCGCCATCTTCTTGCTAGAAAAGACGCAATGGTTACATATCCTGTCCGCACCCGGAGGTTCTTGGAATACAGGCATCCTGTCGTCATTCAGTTTGATCGCCGCTGGTACGGGCATCGGCTGGATTAACTCCGGAGCCGATTTTTCACGTTACCTGCCGCGACACAGCTCATCAAAAGCGATTATTGGTTGGACAATCTTTGGTGGAACGCTCCCTTTGTTTGTCCTCATTCTGATTGGATTCCTCCTTTCCAGCAACTTAACCCATCTCTCTACAGCATCCAATCCTATTCAGCGTATCGGAACAGCGCTCCCATCGTGGATGACCATTCCCTATCTCGTGACTGCCATTGGCGGTATCGTCGTCGCCGCGGCCCTCAACGTATATTCATCAGGACTCAATCTCTTGAGCCTCGGGCTCAAAATCAAGCGCTACCAGGCTGTGATCGTTGATGGAGTTTTGATGATCGCAGGCGCGATCTATATCATGCTAATTGCCAATAACTTTTTAGGACCATTCGAAAGTTTCCTGTCATTACTGGCTGATGGCTTAACGGCGTGGGCTGCCATCTTTCTCGTTGATATGTATAAACGTCGTGGCTATGATCAATCGGCCCTGGCTGATACCAGCCATATGAGCTACTATTACTACACAGGGGGAGTGAATTGGATTGGCCTGCTAGCATGGCTGGCTGGTTTCCTGCTCAACTTGTCATTTACAGCCTCTCCGTTGTTTAACGGCCTCTTTGCAACCAACATCATTGCGACCGACGGGCTGGGCTTCGTTCTTGGCTCTATGCTCAGCGCGGCCCTCTATGCACTATTCATGCGCATTGGCCGTCATACGCAGCAGCCTGTATTATCAGCAGACATCTCAGAAACGTCTGGGATCAGTAGTGGAGATTAGGAGTTCTACCGTGCCGTCTTTTTCACTTCCAGCAGATTATCCAGAGCGTGTCTATGCAGGAGTTCTAGGAAAGATGATTGGCGTCTACCTGGGACGTCCCTTTGAGGGATGGACCTATGAACGCGTTATGAAAGAACTTGGTGAGATCACATCCTATGTGAATGATAAATTCAACCTTCCCTTGATTGTGACGGATGATGACCTTGCCGGTACTTTTACATTTGTGCGTGCTCTAGCTGATTATGGCTATATTCGTGAGCTGACGCCTGCGCAGATTGGGCAAACGTGGCTTAATTATATTATTGAAGGTCGCACGATCTTATGGTGGGGAGGGCTGGGCAATTCGACGGAACATACCGCCTATCTCCGTCTGAAGCAAGGTATCTCAGCACCGGAGAGTGGTTCCATTGCCTTGAATGGCAACGTAGTCGCCGAGCAGATTGGAGCACAAATTTTTATCGATGGCTGGGCGATGGTTTTGCCTGGCGATCCTGCTCAGGCTGCTGATTTCGCGCGTCGCGCAGGGAGTGTGAGCCATGATGGGGAAGCTATCTATGCGGCCCAGGTGCTCGCTGCGATGGAAGCCCGGGCCTTTGTTGAACATGATATCAATGCGTTGCTCGATGTTGGTATTTCTTTCATTCCCCGTGACTCGGTCGTCTATCGTATGATCCAGGATATCCGTGCGTGGCATGCCATCGAACCAGATTGGCGCAAAACGCGGGAGCGCATTGCTATTCAATATGGCTATGACCTCTACGGTGGAAATTGTCATGTTATTCCCAACCATGCCTTAATCATTCTGGCACTGCTGTATGGTGACGATGACTTTTCCAAATCGCTTATGATTGTCAGCACGTCTGGATGGGATACTGATTGTAATGCAGGAAATGTTGGATGTCTCCTTGGCATCAAAAATGGTTTGCGTGGACTTGAGGGTGCTGTTGATTGGCGCGGTCCCCTGGCAGATCGTCTTTATCTCTCGACGGCTGATGGTGGACGAGCCATTACCGATGCGGTAACCGAGACATATCAGCTTGTCGCGGCAGGACATGCATTAGCCGATGCTCCTTTTGAGCCACCGAAGCATGGGGCACGCTTCCACTTCTCGCTGCCGGGTTCAATACAAGGATTTCAGGTTGAAACGGAGGACGGATCGCCAGGCACTATCACACTTGAGAACACTGCAGCTCCCGATCACAAATTTGGATCGCGCTACCTGGCCATCACGTATTGCGACCTTGAGCAAGCAACGCCCCTCCGTGTCACGACTCCCACCTTTATCCTTCCTGGCACCGATACCATGCCAACCTATACCTTGATGGCATCACCGACGCTTTACTCGGGCCAGACCGTGCAGGCGATGCTCATTGCTGATCAGCACAACAGCGCAGCAATCAAAGGGAGACTTTTCCTGCGTGCATATGATAAACACGATCAATTGATTACCGTGCAAGGCCCGGAAACGATGCTCGATCCGGGAGAAAAGCAGACGTTAGTGTGGCGTGTCCCCGATACTGCTGGGATGCCAATCGCGAAAATTGGCATTGAACTGGCTGGCTCACAGAAAACGCCCGGAACCGTCTACCTGGACACCCTTACCTGGAGTGGTCCTCCTGACGTAACATTGGCACATTCTACAGCTACGATGTGGCAGCGGGCGTGGATAAACGGGGTCGATCAGTGTGAACTGACACGGTCTGAGCCGTATCGACTCATACAGAACCGGGGACGAGGCATGCTTCTGTATGGAACACGGGAATGGACCGATTATCGTGTGAGTACAACGCTCACGCCCCATATGGCCCAGGCAGTGGGCCTGGGAGCACGTGTCCAGGGAATGCAACGATATTATGCGTTGATGCTCTCACAAACAGGTCAGGCTCGCTTAATAAAGATGCTTGATGGGGAGCAGGTGCTTGCCGAATTACCGCTCATCTGGGAACTTGACCGCTCATATGCTGTTAGCTTGCAAGTAGTTGGGCAACACATACAAGCCTGGATAGATGGTCAACGTGTATTTGCTGAGGATGATCATGAACATGCGCTTTCTAGTGGAAGCATTGCGTTGATCTGCCAGGAGGGGCGTATGGCCAGCGACGTCGTTACTGTCCGACCAGTATAATACCAACTTTCTTATCCATAACTCATCTTTTTCGCCAAATTGTAAATCACTTTTTTCTGTGAGGCAAAAATCACACAATGAAATGAGGTAAACATTCTTTCTCTGATTAGCCCTTACACACACACGGAGGCCATCCGAGCCACTTGCTTGTATACCCCCTTAATTGTGTGATTTTTGCCTCACAGAAAAAAGTGATTTACACCGTCAAAGCGGCGTTTTCGAGCATATGGAGCAATGGTCAGGTGGAAGCGCAAGTCAATTGCTTGCAGCTTCAGAAACGGATCGTGTTCGGTCGTGCCAACTTTGACTTGCTGCGGCTTCGGGTACTCTGTCGCGTGTAGAGGCGCTCCGAACTCGATAATTCACGCAAGGACCGCGAGAGAGCCGGTATCACCGCGCATTCCGGCTCTCTCGCGGTCCTTGCCAGGATGGTGTGCTCTTGCCGATCAACGGCCAGGCAACACCAGAATCTCCGCGCTGGTACACGCGAGGCGAGTGCTTCTCTAACTCTGGGACCTCCCACCTAAAGGAAAGCGGTCCCAGGGGTTTTCGTTGATCGTAATCCGATATCCATCGGGATCAGCAAAGACGAAAGCGCGCCCGAACGGACTATCATAGGGTGGCTGGATGATGGTGGCGCCTTTCGCTTCCATTTTGGCATGCAACTCATTGACCTGATCGCAGTCGATCCAGAGCGTCACACCCCATCCTGGATGGGGTGCTTCATCCAGGTGTACTTTTGCTTCGCTGAGAGCAAAAGGGATCGAGTTGGTATCGAAGAGGACAAAATCGGGAGCGTCAAAGCGCGGATCGGCCGTCAAGCCCAATATCTCTGTGTAGAACGTGCGCGAGGCGGAGAGGTTGCGCACCTGCAAGCTGATAAAATCGGGTCCGAGAAGTTTTGCCATGAGTGTTCCTTCCTTTCAAAGCTGAGAAGCAGTCCCATCAGTGGATCTTGATTTCTTTCATACCAACAGTTTACCCCTTGTGAGTGACAACAGTACGTCAGCAGCACAACGGCTTTTTAAACGAACGTGAGGCCTGAAGCAAGCAAGCACACTTAATGTGAGGATGAGCCTAAAAACCCTGCCATTTGTTTATAACAAATCTAGCCATTTTCTCCCTGTTCGAATCTGGCTTGACAGGCAGCATTGAACAATCCGAAACTGTCCCGAAACTTAGGGCTCAAACCGTTTCCAATGGCCCTCGGAGACGACTTCGACGACGCCATTGACCACTTTGATGGCAGTCTGATCGTCGATCGCATACGCCGGTACTGGTATCCCGGTGGCCCATTTTTCTGCGTCGGCCATGGAGTTGTCCGGCATCGAGGGGTGATCCAGGTGCGGAAGCAACGTAAAGTCAACCAGTCCCAGCATTCTGTCGCTGCGGCTCTCCGTCAATTGAGGGTCGTCGTAGACTCCGATGGGGGGGGTGACCACCATACTCCCACCGCTCAGCCCCACATAGACTGCCTCACGCCGCAGCGTCGGCAAGAGGTCCGCCAATCCCGATTGCCACATCCAATAGCACAGATAAAACACCTCACCTCCTCCAACCAGCAGGGCGTCAACCTCTTGGACCAGAGGGACCCAATGCTCTTTCTTGATACTGGGGAGAGCGGTGAGCTCCAGTACTCCCAACGACTTCCACCCCAATTCGCAAAAGGGACTCCTGGCCACCCCGCGGATCAGCCGGTAGACTCCGGCAAGACCGCCGGGGTAGGCGTACCACGCAGTGGGAATGACGAGGGCGCTGGACTCGGCGATCGGTTTGCCCAGGAGATCGACCAGCACGTTACGAATGCTGTCGTTGCTCATGCCAGACGAGGTGAGAAGATACTTCATGATGCCTCTCCTTGCCGATTAAATAGAACATTTATCTACTCCAAGAGTACCTGATAGACAACCAAATGGCAAGATTTTATCTGAGCAAAGTACCATTTTGAAAGGAAAAGCCCAGAAATTTGTGAGCAGTTTTTCGGGGCCTGGCTGGATTTTCTCTGAGCAGTAAAAGGGTCAGTGGCAGGGTCTTACCTTGCCAAAAACAGTTCATCCAGGGGCGAACAAAACGACTCATCTCTATGTGGATGGACCAATGGACAACAATTCTGTCAAAAACTGCGCCACAGTCGCGCGTATGCGTCAAAAGCCGAGCAATCCCGCATTCAGAGGTGACTCTCAACTGGCTTATCAAGCCAGCCGTTGGACGCGATATGCGTCAAGAGAAAGGACAAACTGATTGTCAAATCACATATATTCATGTTCATGTATGGGGCCCGGCCCCATACATGAACATGAATACGGCATGTACCTCGTTCCCCTGTTTGCTTTTATCGCAAACGTTCGGGGTGGCGCTTTTTCCAGTAGCGCATATAGCCCTGGACGGTCATCGGATAATTGGTGGCAATATTGTAGCGCTCCATGTCGTGCTCGTCGTGGACGCTGCCATGCAGCTCAGGAGCAGCATGGGCAATCAGCATCTCGATGATTTCGGACTC
>DATAYF010000049.1:0-8059 GCA_036272735.1 Ktedonobacteraceae bacterium | reverse complement strand
AATTCTAACAGGGACCGTTGTCCCTGTCAAGCGTTTCGCACGTCCTCACGCAGACAATCGCCTCCTCCCCTCCCCGAATAAGGAGCGCCCATTCATCCCCAGCATGAATGACGGGGCTTTCTGGACGGTTTCCTGTAACCTTGCCCCAATTTGACAGAGTAACCAAGGATGGGATACATTGACCTTTGCCCGATTCTGTAGAATTGCCAAACCTGGAGGTATCTCATGCCAGGGAAATGGTCAGGATATTTCTTCGAGTTTGGTCGTTCCATTCCGAGTTTCCATGCTCCATAGAAGTGGGCCATGGTCACCCCCTTTGTTTTCAAAGCTCCACGAAACCTGGGCGAAGATCATCCCTGGTTGTCTGGGAATCAACCCACCCGGACTGTTCGAGAATGGCGAGCGAGCGGAGAACCATTGAGCGGGTCAACTCTACCGCCAGAGGCGCATTGCGTTCTTCATATGCAGCGACCAGCCGTTCTCTGTCACGCACTCGTTTTTCGCTGGGCGCAAGACTCATGCTGAGATGGCGTAACTGGAGCGTACGTAATCCCAGAGAATCAAGGATACGTTTCACGTGACGATTCCCACAAATGTCGGCTTCTCGATTGCGAAAAGCCACGCTCGCCCAGAACACCCCATTGATATCGCCAGATGCCGCCAAGTCATGGATCACGGGTAAGTACGCTCTGAGCGAAGCGATGGCCTCGTCGGAGGCTCCATCCACAATAAGCTCTGCAACGAGCATCAGCAGATGCGTCCGGACCTGGTAGATCTCGCGGATCTCCTCTCTGCTGACGTGTGCGACAAAAGGACGCCGGTAGGGGGGGACCGTGACCAGACCTTCTTTCTCCAGCAGCAGGAGAGCCTCTTTGACTGGTGTGCGGCTCGTGTGAAATTGTCTCGCCAGATCGACGGTATTGAGATCATCCCCCGGACGCAAACGGCCCTCGATAATCGCGCACCCAATCCACTGTGCGATCGAGGAAACACGCAGATTGGTCCGATCGGAGTTCTCTAATACGCGCGCGATTTCCCTCTGGCTGTTTGTCGTCATGCCTGTCTCTTCTCTTTCTCCAGGAGTGGCAGCCCTCTCTCCTTCGGCTGATGGAACAGGCGCGTTTTTCTGGGCTTCACCCATGTGTGCTCTCCCTTTTTCTTTCTGTCAATCCGAAGCATCTAAGTGTTAACAATCATATGATGAAATGCTCAATCTCGTCAAGAAGTCAGCCTTCTTCTTATCTTTTTTAGAAAAGTGTTAACACTTTGGCCAAAAAGTCTTGACTGGATTCCTTTTTCACTGTATACTTGGTGGTAACGTAACTGTTAACACTTTAGCACGATCGATCGTCATTATGCGCGTTATTGCCTTTCGAATTTCTCATTTTGTTGACAGTTATCAGAAAAGATGCAGAGACGTGGCCCATGCGACTGATCTGTCACATCACCGATGATGGGGAATAGACAGTGTTCTTCTTGTACTTCTGGGAAGCTGAAAAGTATCGCCCCCTTTCTGTTGATCACTTGCAAGACCCGGAAGAACAATTTCCGAAGAAAAACAGGTCGGGACGATCTGGCCTGGCTCGCAAGGTCTCGCTCCGCCGCGATCACTGGAGGAAAAAGGACAACATGGTAAACGAAATCAGGTATATTGCAGGCACGCTGGTGGGGGCAGGGGTTGAGACAGACGCCCTCGATGAAGCGCTCAAGGAGCATCCCCACTTTCTTGCATGCGACGCCGGGACCACGGATGCTGGCCCGTTCTCACTCGGGTCTGGAGAACCCGCTTTCGCACGCGCAGCGGTGAAATGTGATCTGGCGGCCTTTCTCGATGCGGGCCACCGGGCGGGTATTCCAGTGGTAATTGGCTCTGCCGGGACTGCTGGGGGAGATGCGCAGGTGGATTGGACACTCGCTATCGTCAACGAGATTGTGAGAGAAGCGGGGATGAAGTTGCGTGTGGCAGTGATATACGCGGAGCAGGATAAAGATGCGCTGGACGAGTTGTTCCAGCAAGGGCGTATCCAGCCGCTTGATGCCGCGCCTCACCTGGATGAAGATACGATCAAAAGAAGTGCGCATATTGTCGGGATGATGGGGGTCGAACCGTTACAGCAGGCACTTGCAAAGGGGGTTGATGTGATCCTGGCCGGTCGATGTAGCGACTCGGCGCTGTATGCTGCCTTGCCCATCCTGCGTGGTTTTCCCGAGGGGCTGGCCTGGCACGCGGGCAAGGTGGTGGAGTGCGGCACGATGGCTTGCGAGACTGCCGGCAAAGGGGTCATGTTCGTGACGCTGCGACAGGATCACTTTCTGGTCAAGCCTTTCGGACAGGGCTTGCGCTGCACGCCCCAGAGTGTTGCGGCCCACAGTCTGTATGAAAATGTAGACCCCTTTCATTTCACCGAAGCCTCTGGCACCGCCGATATTACCGAGGCAACCTACGAAGCCGTTGACCCGATCACCGTCCGCGTGGCCAACAGCCATTTTCAACCCGCAGATCCTTATACGATCAAGCTGGAAGGTGCGGAACTGGTGGGCTATCAGACGATCATCATTGGTGGGATACGCGATCCTTTCCTGCTCCGGCAACTCGATAGCTGGCTGGCAAAGGTGCGTGCCTACATCGAGGAGACCATTGCACACGTGCTGGGCGATCGGATCACGCAAGACGATTACCGTCTGGTGTTCCACGTCTATGGCCGTGACGGCGTGATGGGTGCGCTGGAACCGGAACACAACGTGGTTCCCAAAGAGGTAGGCATTGTCCTGGAGGCTACAGCCGCCACCCAGCAACTCGCCACGATCATCGCCCAACTCAGCCGCCAGCCACTGCTGCACTATCCGATTGCCGAATGGCGCGGTGCGACCACCAGCTTCGCGTGTCTTCATAATCCCGCCCATATCGAACGCGGTCCCGTTTACCGTTTCAATCTCCACCATGTGGTCATTCCCCAGTCTCCGCTGGAGTTGTTCCGCACCACCTTCGTGGAGATCGGCTAAATCATCCTATGTAGACACTCAAGGAGCATGCAACATGAAACTGGCAGATCTCGCCACCCTGATTCGCAGCAAGAACGCTGGACCCTTCTTCCTGACCTTTGACATCCTGTTTGAGAACGAGGAACACTATCAGTTGGTCAAAACCTCACAGTGCCTGAATGCGCAGGTTTTTGCCGCGTTCTACGCGTGCCCGGTAGAGACGGTGCGCTTCTTTGTGTACGATCACGCGCGCGCTTTCAAGTTTTCCATTCCTCGCCCTCTGCCTCAGGGAGATCTGGGAGATGGAGACCTGCATGGCGGGCAACAATTTCCCCCGCTGATGAACATCGAGATCCCGCTCCCAGCAGGGCTCGTCATTCACCCCAGAAAGTAAACGGGTTCCAGAAAGAATCGGCCCGGAGAAGCCTGCTGTTCCTGGGCAACCTGATCCAGCGCTTCACCGGAGGAAAGGAAGGAATACTATGGCAGTGACCAGCGCACAAGCAACGATTGCGGCGCGCATGGAGCGCATTCCCCTGTTTTCATTGCATCGCAAGTTGATCGTGGTGATCGGTATCGGAACGTTCTTTGACTTCTTCGATATCGCTTTGGGTGGTTTGTTAGGAACGATCCTGGCGAGTCTCTACCATTTGAACACCTTTGAGACAGCGGCGGTCATCGCCTCCGGCTTCTTTGGCATGTTTGTTGGGGCGATCGCCCTCAGCGTGGTTTCGGACTACTTTGGCCGGCGCACGCTGTATGTGATCGACCTGCTAATCTACTCACTCTTTTCTTTGGCCACCGCCTTTGCACCCTCTGTGACCTGGGTGATCGTGTTGCGCTTTCTGGCTGGGATTGGACTCGGGGCCACGCCAGTACTCACCGATGTCTACTTGAGCGAAATGCTTCCTGCCCCTGTGCGTGGGCGTTACACCGCGTGGGCCTATACCTTCGGCTTCCTGGGGGTACCCATCGCAGGTCTGCTCTCAAAGGTACTGGTCTCCACCACTTTCCTCATGGCGGGATGGCGCTGGTTGCTGGTTATGGGGGCTCTGGGTGCGCTGATTGTCTGGTGGATCCGTCGTGGCCTACCCGAATCGCCGCGCTGGTTCGAGATCCGCCAGAAAACGACGGCAGCCGAGGCGGCAGTCAGCGCGCTTGAGCACGCTGCCATGCAGGAACTGCATCTGAGCGAATTACCCCCGCCGGCGCTGGCTGTGGTGGAACCGCCAAAACGCCTGACGCTCGCGGAGTCCTTTCGTGGCGTCTACGCGAAGCGCACCATCATGCTCCTGATCTTCCAGTTTTTTCAGGCGGTGGGTTTCTACGGCTTTGGCTCGCTTGCGCCCCTGATCCTGACCGCCAAAGGCTTTAGCATCGTGAATACGCTGGCGTATACCGCGCCCATTGCCCTTGGCTATCCGCTGGGATCATGGCTCTCGGTTCCCATTGTCGAGCGCGTGGAGCGCAAATGGTTGATTATTGGCACCGCCCTGCTGATGGCGCTCTTTGGGCTCCTCTTCGGGTTCGCCACCTCCGTCCCGGTGCTCCTGATCTCTGGTTTCCTCCTGACCGTAACCAGTCAGGTGTTTGGAAACAGCTACCACGTCTACCAGGCAGAGATTTTCCCCACACGGATGCGCGGAACGGCGGTGGGAATCGCCTACAGCTTGAGTCGCCTCTCCAGTGGTATTCTCCCTTTCGTGGCGCTTCCCTTGCTGCAAGTCTCTGGTCCCGTCGCGTTCTTCGTCGCCTGTGCCGTCGTTCTGGGCATCGTGAGCCTGGATGTGGGCTTGCTCGGACCCAGGACGACAGGCCAGTCGCTGGAGAACATTGCTCACTAGATAACAAGAACCCCATCCATGTATTGCTTATGATGAATACCAAAAGAACGTGCTTTTGTTGTTACAAGGAGAAGTAACAGATGAATAAACCCCTACGACAAGACCCGCTTGCTACGGTTTCCGGTGCTTCCAGCGAAACGACTCCATCTCTGCCTCTCGCCCGTCGTGCCCTGAAAAAGGTTCCGGAAGTCACCATCTTTTTCTGGATCATCAAATTGTTGACCACGGCGCTCGGTGAGTCAAGCGCGGACTCCCTGTTTCATGTGTTCGTGCTCAAACCGCTGATCGCCATCGCGATCGGGGCCATTGGACTCATGGTCGCCTTGATCTTGCAACTGGCTGCCCGTCGCTATGTCGCCTGGATCTACTGGTTCGCGGTTGCCATGGTAGCGGTCTTCGGTACCATGGCCGCCGATGTCGCGCATGTTGGGTTGGGGGTCCCCTATCAAGCCGCAACCGCGTTCTTTGCCGCCGTCCTGGCTATCATCTTCGTGACCTGGTATGTGAGCGAGAAAACCTTGTCGATCCACAGTATTTTCACCCGGCGCCGCGAACTCTTTTACTGGGGCGCGGTCATGGCAACGTTCGCGCTGGGAACCGCCGCAGGTGACCTGACCGCGAAAACCCTCGGGTGGGGGTATTTTCCCTCGACCCTCCTGTTTCTTGCCGTCATGGCTGTTCCATCTTTGGGGTACTGGAAAATGGGGTTGAACGGGATTCTGGCGTTCTGGTTCGCGTACATCGTGACCCGACCACTTGGTGCCTCGTTTGCCGACTGGATGGGGAAAGCGACGCTGGGTGGCCTGGGATGGGGTGACGGGTGGGTAAGCCTGGCTCTCGCGCTGGCAACCATCGTCTTCGTCTGCTATCTGACCGTGACCCGCAGGGATACAAAGGACGTATAATGCTCACTTCCTTTATAGGGTATTAACAGCTAAATAAAATGTTGACATTTGATGACGTTTGCGCTAATCTATGTGCATGAGATTAAGTCAGTACGCCAAAAAGATGGGCGTCAGCTACAAAACCGCCTTCCGGTGGTGGAGGGCTGGGAAATTGGATGCCTATCAACTTGATACGGGAACCGTCATTGTGCGTGAACCAGCACAGCCGCAAGAGGCGATGGGCGTTGCCCTGTATGCTCGTGTTTCATCGGCAGACCAGAAAGAGGATTTAGAGCGGCAGATGCAACGGCTCAAAGATTACGCCGCCGTGCACGGCTATCAGGTGACATCGGTGGTAAGTGAACTGGCATCAGGACTCAATGATCGACGCCCCAAACTGGTCAAACTCTTGACCGATGCGAGTATCGGAGTGATCGTGGTGGAACATCGGGATCGACTAACCCGCTTTGGCTTCAACTACATTGAGCAATTGTTGACCATGCAAGGTCGACGCTTGGAGGTGATGTATCCTCGCGATACCGATAATGATCTGGTGGATGACTTCATTGCCGTGATTACCAGTATGGCAAGCCGTATCTATGGACGCCGTACCTCCAAGCGCCGTGCGGAAAAGATCAAGCAGTGTGTGGAACAGACGATGAAAGAGGATGAGTAGGATGCTGGTCAAGTGTGGCTATCGCGTGGAACTCGACCTCAACAACGAGCAAATCACGGCCTGTCGCAAGCATGCGGGTGCGTCGCGCTGGGCGTATAACTACGCGCTTTCCCGCAAAAAAGCAAACTATCACGCTGGTCTGAAAACACCCTATGCGGCGGAATTGCATCGGGAGATCAATGTCTTGAAGCAGTCCACACCCTGGATGTATGAGGTCAGCAAATGTGCGTTTCAAGAAGGTTTGCGGGATGCGGACGACGCCTTCACGCATTTCTTTCGCAAGTGTCGCCTGAAAAAAGAGGGCAAGTGGCAAGGCTCGTGTGGGTATCCCAGGTACAAGTCTCGCAAGAAGGCAATAGGCGGGGCGCGGTTCACTGGTGCCATTCACGTCTATCCTGATGCGATTCAGTTGCCCCGTTTGGGATTACTCCGGCTCAAAGAGCAGGGCTATCTGCCGATGAACGTCAAAATTGGCAGTGCCACGATCAGCGAGAAGGCAGGCCGTTGGTTTGTCGCCATCTGTGTTCACGTTGAACAAGCAGAACCAACCTCTGCGACCGGTGAGGTTATTGGGGTTGACCTTGGTATCAGGACCCTAGCAACGCTTTCTGATGGACGTACCTTTGCGAACCCCAAAGCTCTCCGTAAGATGATAACAGCGCTGAAAAGAACATCGCGCCGACACTCGCGCAAGAAAAAAGGCAGTAAGAACCGTTTCAAGGCAAAACAGCGTTTAGCGCGTATGCACGCACGCATAGCCAATGTGCGCAAAGACGCGCTGCACAAAGCGACGAGCACTATTGTGGCGAGAACCAAGCCCGAAAGCGCGCGCCCTTCGTGCATCGTGTTGGAAGACCTGAACATAAGAGGCATGCTTAAAAACCGGAAATTGTCACGCGCTATCGCTGATGTGGGCATGTACGAATTCAGGCGACAGATTGAGTATAAAGCGGCCTTTGCGGGTTCGCGTGTGATCATCGTCTCGCGCTGGGAGCCGAGTTCTAAGACCTGTAGTTGCTGTGGCACAGTACGCGAGACGCTCGGACTGGGCGAACGAGTGTTTGTCTGCGAGGATTGCGGCTATGTCGGGGATCGGGATTACAACGCCGCCAAGAACCTTGCACGCTTGGCATAACACGAGAACTACCGTGAGTTACACGGGAAGTCAACGCCTGTGGAGATCATGTCAGACTTTGGAAACGAAGCAGTGGTCAACGAAGCAGGAACCGAACACCTGATATGGCTTGTCCATAAATGGGTCAGTTTCGGATAACGGAGTCTCACTCTGCTCCTGATGGAATGAGCAGCGGTCTGGCCGGGCTGAACAAGCATTGGCCAGTTCGGAACCGGTCACCCTCAACCGCTCAGGAAAAAGCGGTGAGAGAACTGGATCGTGCTCATTCAACTGGAAAGGGTCGCATCGGAATGCGCTTCGAGTTGCGGGAGCAATCCCGCGTGCAGGGCAGTCCCTTTCTTTGATGGACGCCCTGGAATGACCCTGGGCTTCCCGTCACCGGTTTCGCGTCTCAACTTGAGATAGCGTTTGATTGTGGAGCGAGACACTGCAAAGGTCTTGATCATCTCTGCACGCGGCTTTCCCTGGTCAACTGCAGACAGGATACGCTGTCGTAAATCTTGAGAATATGCTCGCATGTTCTTATTTTGTCACATGG
>DATAYF010000048.1:0-5497 GCA_036272735.1 Ktedonobacteraceae bacterium | reverse complement strand
GGAACATTACAGGCCATCTGGGCAGGCAAATGATACACGGCGCGTACTTCTGCATACATCTCTTGTTGCAACCACTGCTGGTTGCTCTTCTTGCCATGGGCAAACGAGTAGCGACTCACCGCGTTCAGGGCATCCCGATAGGCCAGTTGCGTCGTGCGCAAGGCCTGGAACTGTGCAGGATCGGTATGCAGTTTCAATTTGGCGGTGATCAGCTGCTTCATAGAACAAGTGTACAGCATTTCACAGAGAATGTCAAACGCCATATCTGTGAACGGTTCTACCCAACCCAAGCCCCAAATAAGGACTCGCCATTCCTCCCCAGGCGTCAACGCCGGGGACTCCTGGCTCGGTGGGTTGAATGACCCTGAACTGCGTACAGCTACCCGTCCAACATAGGTGCCAACCTTCTTGCCCGTGGGGACGATGGCTTTCACGATATCCCCCGTCTGGAAGCCCTTGACTTGCCTTGCTCCCTTCGCAGACGTCCGCGGAAAACCATACCGGTCGGGCAGGCACCTTTGACGGATGCCATGCCCCGTCGCTTTGATGAACAGTGGCTTGACCTGCTGGCAACTGAGCACCAGAGGGGTCGAGCGACCCACGCAGGCCGCATCGATCCAATGCGCCTTGGGGAGTTCTCGCAGGGTTCGGCTGTAGTAGAGTAGGTGGCTGGCGAGGTCCATTTCTGTCCTTTTCCTTCCACCCCTCCTCGAACGAGGCATGCTATTTTCATAGCACCTCGCTCTCCAGTAATTCATATCGAGTGCTCGAATGATTGTAAGGCTCGTTTCAGCGCTCTGCATTTCGCATACCCTTCGTTCTTTACAATCGAACTACCTGTGACCCTTCGCCGTGTAAATGGCTCTCCCATTTTCTGACTACTACGGTAACTCCCTACCCTTGGACCTCTCGGTCTGTAGGGTATCCCATGTTCCGTCAGCTCTGTACGTATCGAGCATCCTTTAGGCAATCTGTTCGTCCTTTTCTTCACCCCCGTTGGGTGCTCTATCACCGCCGGTAGGATACGAACCTCACCAAGTGAAAGGGAGGTAGATGGTGTTACTGATTTCATGCGTTTTTCCAGTACGCGTGACCTGACACAGAGTCGGGACGAGATTTCGAGCAGTCTAGCTCTTGCCATAGGACACGGGTCTTGCAGCACGTCAACGCGCAACGCCTCTGCGTTTTAGCTGCTTCTCCAAAATGCTCCTTTCCCCTTTGCCTTTCGGCTCCAGGTTATTTGGATGACCCTAGAACCTTCCTTCCAGTTCTATCCCTCTGCAAGGGAGATACATAGCCGCGTGACACGGCGCACTTTGGTCAGCCCACCACTGCCGCACTCGACTGGCACACCGAACGCTTTCAGGCGTTCATAGAGCGCCCAGCGGGTGGCGTTGACCGCCGCTGCATCTTTAAGGGGTACCTGCGCTTGCGCGACGATCCGCCTGAGCACAGCGGGTTTCTTCTTGAGAAACTCCTTGATATCCCGCGTCCCCTTGGCACGATTGCAAGGTTCACATGCCAACGTCAGATTACTCATACGGTTCGTCCCACCGTTGGCGTGCGGATGAATATGCTCGACCTGCAACGGGATATCCTTCGCGCCACAGTAAGCACAGTGACGACCCCACTTCTCTAGAAGGTATTCTCGCACCTCATAGCCGAAAAGTGCCCCTTGCTGGTACTCGACGCAGGCTATTTCTGGATGGTCCATCTGTTGCAGATCGAACTTGACCAACTCCATGCTGATCACCTGGATGGGGCAGTAGCGAGACAAACGCGCTACCCACGTCAGAATAGTGGCTATCCTGCTCTCTGAGGAGGGAGGCAGCCAGCCCGGCTTCCGGTGCTTGCGGTTCTCAAAGCGTGGCTTCCTATACCTTGTTTTGCGGTGACGACGAGAACGCCTCACCGCACGACGAGTAGCAAGCGATGATCGAATGGCCTGCCCTCGATGGATCAGTTCAGCGGCAAAGACGACCTCGCCACTGGCATCGTCCATCACGGCAATGCCCGTTGTCTTTGAGCCAGGGTCAAACTTGACACGCAAGGGCGTCACCGCGGGATGCTTCACCTCCTGTTTGAGAATGAGCGTAAAGGGATACCTGCGATAGACCGACGCCTTGCCCTCTTTGAGGAGCAGACGCGCCCGCCCCGGATGCACCGGATTCAATGGCTGATAGTTGGTGTCCATGACAAAGACGTTGCTCAAAGTGAGCCTCCTATTGCTAGGGTAATGGGTGCCTCGTCAATGTTATCAAGCGGTTTGCTGCCAACGACACTGGTTTCACCCTTGTACACCTGTTTAATCGTTGACCGTAGCGGGCAGGGCTGGCATGCACCCTACCGTACCTATCTATTCGCTCGTAACGGAGCCTCAAAAGAGAGGCCAAGACTGGTCAGGTGGGCTTGACCGAGGCCAAGCCCCCGCCTTCAGGCGTGGGGTTCCTGACAAACATCCTCTTCCTTCTATGCTTTTTATACATGAGCAATCGGTAGGCGAAACCAGAAGGTAGAACCATCTTCAAGCACACTCTCGACGCCGGTTTCACCATGCTGCTGCTCTATGAGCATACGGCTGATATACAAACCAAGGCCCAACCCCATACCAGAGCCACTCAACACCCTGGCCCTCGGCGATTGATAAAAACGCTCCCACACACGCTGCTGATCTTCCTCACCCAGCCCCGGACCATGATCGCGCACGGAGACACGCGCCCACTGTTCGTCAGTGGCCAATGTCACCTCTACCGGCTGATCGGCCTGCGAATATTTCATAGCATTGGTCAAGTAATGCGTTATAACCTGCGAGATACGTTCGGCGTCAGTCAGCACCAGCACCGTTTGTGGCGCATCAGGGAGATGCACGATGATCTGGTGGGTGGTTTGTCTCTGCTCTTGTTCCTGAATAGCCCCACGCAGCAGCGCCCCCAGGTCACAGGGCACCTTCGACACCTGCAATTGCAAGCGTCCAGACCGGATACGCGATACGTCGACCATGTCGCGCACCAGGCGATTGAGCACACCAATCTGGCTCTCGGCGCGCGTTAACATATCCCGCGCAGCCTCGATCTTGCCTGGGAGATCATTCACGCCGGGCTGTTGTAAGACATTGCGCAGGCGACGCATAGCTAACTGCACATTGGCTTTGATTGTCGTCAGAGGTGTGCGCAGTTCATGGCTGGCTAAATTCAGAAAATCTTCCATACGATGATTGGCCACTTGCAATTGATCGACCTGGTTCGCCATGCGCGCATCGGCCTGCATATGCGCTTGAATATCTTCGATGCTGCACACGAAATACAGAGGAGTACCCATCTCATCACGTACAAGCGAGCAGGTTACATGCACCCATGTGAGCACTGCATCCTTACGCACGCAGCGTCGCTCGGCACTATACGTCTCAAGGCCACCTTGCAGCACACGTTGCATACAGGCCAGTTCCGCAGGAAGATCTTCAGGGCTCAGAAGCGTATGAAAGCTGTGCTGCAACAGTTCTTCACGAGTATAGCCAGTAATATCACAAACTTTTTGATTGACTTCCAGCCAATACCCATCCAAAGAGAGACATGCCAACCCCACAGACACATGCTCAAAGAGCGCGCGTACATAATGATTATGCTCTACGACTTGCTTCACAGAAGCGCCACCTTCTTTGTTTTCACGCAGTAAAAATGATAGGAGCAACCAATAGGAGCAACCAATTCGCCAAAAATAAAAATACCCTCCCTGGTTGCTCTGAACTCTAGTATTATCACGATGAGTAGAAGAAAGGGGATACACTTTGACACATAGCACAACCTGACCACCAGCATCATTATAGATGGAGTGGGCGCTACATCCTATTGTATACCATTGCGGATAGTTTCTCAAATGATGAGGCGGGACACTATTTACTCCCTTTTTTACAACCCCGACCGTACCGGCCGTAAATGATGCACCCATTGATACACCACGTATCCATCAAAAACATAATGATGAAACCACGACGGATGTCTTTTAACCAGTTTGAGCACAGCAGGAAATTGACCACTTGATGCGGCAAAAACATAGGCTGAAGCAGGGTCGGCATGCACGATCTGATAATAGTTCGGCACCCGATTGTGGCTGGGCCTTAATGAGCCAGTAGTAACGCCACAAATCACTCGCTCCTGGCTCACAAACGCGAGCTTGTCGCACGTCCAATAATCTGTATAAATATGCGTGATGTGCACGTTTGCTAAATTGTTCGCCAACGCCACATACTGCTGGTAATCATGCTGCGCTCGCGACATATCAGCAAACGTCATCACACTGCCAAGCACGTACACCACCAGCAAACCGGCCAGCAGTACGCCACCAACGATTTTGCCGACGCGCCCGGTGAGCTTCAACCGCGAAAAGGAAGGGCTTGCCAGTCTCCATAACGGCCACAGGATCACCGGCCAGGCTACCCACAGTCCGATTAGATAGCGCGCCTCCACGCCCGGCCAACTCGCCGGGGCATTGCTCATCACATACTCGTACAACACCAGCAGCACGCTAACCAATAAGAAGAGACGTGCCCAGCAGCACGCCAGCTCGCGACGTAATACCAGATCTTGGGGCTGCGTGTGCGCTCGACGCCAAGCCATCCATCCATTCCACAGCGCGAGCGCACACGCACACGCCAGCAACAACACGTAGCTGCCTCCCCAGCCCGCATGGACCAACGAGCAGGTTAACGAGTGAGCGCTGGTGGGATCCTGCAAAGCCGCTTCTTCACTGATGGGGCACCAGGGGTTACCGGTAATCATCGGAATACTGGTGAGCGTCGTGCTCGTCAACGCGTGAAATAGAGGGTACAACGTATAATGTATCGGAGAATGGTTGCCACCATGTTGCAAATTCCAGAGCACGGTAAAAGAATCTGTTCCAGGAGCAGTATGCAAGTTATAGATAATCAAGGGCATTCCGCCGATACCCAGGCCCAGCAAGATGCAGAGAGCCGGAATAATACGCAACAATTCACGCCAGCAGAACAACACAATCAATAAACCGGAGGCAGCGATGAGGGGCAGAGTCAGCGCATCACTCCACACGCCGAGACCAACGGCGCATCCCCAGACCACGTAACCAAGCAAGTGCCAGCCGCGTAGACGCCACGTCACCAGTGGTGAAGACGTGATTGCCAGACTCGCCGCAATCACAAACATCAACGCTCCGAAGAAGAGCAATTCAGCATAACCACCATAGGCGTGTAGCTGATATTCTAGCATGTAGTACGAACCGAACGTCAATAAGAGCACGATGAACAGCGCAAACGGTCGTGAGTAGAGCAACCGGGTGAGGAGATACATACATATCAAAAAATAAATATTTAAGAGCACAAGACCCAGGCGGAGCGAGAACAGCGACGCGCCGAAGAGGTGAAAGAGCACCGTGCCCAGGTACGCCTGAATCACTCCCATGTAGTATTGCCCATACATGAAGATCGGCCGATCACCCTGATACGCAATATGCCGAGCCATAATCCCAA
>DATAYF010000047.1:0-5346 GCA_036272735.1 Ktedonobacteraceae bacterium | reverse complement strand
TGTTGTGTGCCAGCCACTCCCTCAGGTCTTTTCCGTGCCCAGCAGCCACCTGTTGTGGTTGCAACGAACACCGGGCGCGCACGGAGCCTTCAGGGGCCACCCTGAGAAGCCCCTGGCTTTCGCCGTGGGGAGTCGTCACCTACCTATCCCTTCCGCTCACGACGTAGCGAGACCTCAACGGCCCTTAGCGTCTCCTCTAACATACGATCTTCAAGCGCCAACGAAATGAAACAGGACTCGAATTGCGATGGGGGCAGATAGATGCCCTGCGACAACATATTCCAGAAGAAGTCGGCGAAGCGTGTAGTATCGGCTCGTTTGGCACTGGCGTAATCGGTCACCAGCTCACTGGTAAAGTACAAACAGAACATGGCCCCAATCGAGACCACCTGCGCCACCGTCTGTGTCTCGCGAATAATTCTGCGCAATCCATCGGCTAAAATCTGGCTCTTCTGCTCAAGCCTATCATACTGCCCCGGTTTGCGCATCTCTCGCAAGGTTGCCAGGCCCGCCGCCATTGCCAGCGGATTACCCGAAAGCGTGCCTGCCTGATACATGGGACCCACAGGTGCCACCAGTTGCATGATGTCGCGCCGCCCGCCATAAGCCCCGACTGGCAGTCCGCCACCGATAATTTTGCCGAAACACGTGAGATCGGGGGTAATGCCAACCCGCTCCTGCATACCACCCAGAGCGACACGAAAACCGGTCATCACTTCGTCAAAAATCAAGACAGCCCCATACTGTTGAGTCAGTTCGCGCAATTTTTCCAGAAAGCCCGGCTGCGGTAGCACAACGCCCATGTTAGCGGCAATCGGCTCGACAATCACTGCCGCAATCTCATCGGGATGGGTACGAAACAGTTGCTCGACGGCGGCGCTATCATTGTAGGCGGCGGTCAGCGTATTCTGCGTGGTGGTCGCAGGCACGCCAGGACTGTCGGGAAGTCCCATCGTCGCTACGCCCGACCCGGCCTGCACCAGCAACATATCGGCGTGCCCATGATAACAGCCGCTAAATTTGATAATCTTGTCGCGTCCCGTATATGCGCGGGCCAGGCGCAACGCACTCATCGTCGCTTCGGTGCCAGAGTTGACAAAGCGGATCATCTCAACCGAGGGCACACACTCGATGACCAGTTGTGCCAGTTCACTTTCAGCCTGCGTGGGTGCGCCAAAGCTAAAGCCACGCTTGCTCGCCTCAATGACTGCTTCGAGCACGGCTGGATAGCCATGTCCGAGGATCATCGGACCCCACGATTGCACATAATCCAGGTAGTGATTGCCATCAACATCATAGAGATAGGGACCTGCGGCATGGTCAATAAAGACCGGATTGCCACCCACGCCACGAAAAGCGCGCACTGGGCTATTCACGCCGCCCGGCAATAGCTGCTGAGCTACCTGAAACAGCGCGTGCGAACGAGATAACGTCAGGTCGCCTGGAAGAGAATTTTGCTTGTTCACGGTCTAGCTTACGCCCCCAAAGCTTCCAGAATTTCAGCAAACGGCTGAGCAACACAGGTAAACATCGGCGTATCGCGCAACGTGTAGCTGCTTGCTTCTGTCTCACGCAATTCCTGCACTAGATCAAGAAAGTCGGCAACATTATCCGTTTCGAAGGCCACCACAAATTCCTGATCGTCGAGACCAAACGAATACGTCGTGTTGAGCGAGACACTCGGATAGGTCAACCCTACCCTGATGTGCTCTCCCATCATACGTCGGCGATCTTCGACAGGCAGGGCATACCAGGCGCGCGTCTTTACGAAAGGATACACAAACAGGTATTTTTTATCATCAGGCGTAATCACCAGGCGCGGATCGTGTGCACCACGAGCATTTTTGCCGACATAGACCGAGCGTTTCGTCATGGAAAGCAAAGCGTACGACTCGCGCAAGTAGGGGCCAAGTGGGGTACGGCGAATCTGGCTATTGAGCGTGCGCAGATCGTCGAGATCGTACGTCGCTTGCCAGATCATAAAATCGCAGTCTGAACGAATGCCATAGAGCGCGAAGGTGCGAATCAATTTCTCCTGGCGACCATAGGCATCGATGACCTCTGCCAGTTGCGCTCGCCCCTGTGCACGCACGTCAGCCGGGAGGAGCAGCCATTGGGGATCAAGCTTGTAAAAGGTGAAGCGTACAAATTGGCGTGGCTGCTTGGGCTTGGGCTTGGGCGTGGCTGCCTGTGGGGCCACGTCGATTTGCGGTCGATCTGTGGAATCCGTCGTCGTTCCTGCGTTCTGCTCTATCATTATCAAATCCTCAGTTTTTTGCATAGTCAACAATTGCGTCAACAAGACCATCGGTCGTAAACTCTTTGGCCTCAATCGTCACAGAGAGACCAAGCTCACGGGCCGTCTGCGCGGTAATGGGACCAATGCAAGCGATCACAGGCTGTAACGGCTGCAAAGAGGCAGCGTTAGCCTGCTCACAGCTTTTGAACCATGCGACAAAATTGCGCACGGTTGAAGAACTGGTAAATGTCAAAATATCGAGTTGTCGCTGCTGGAGGAGAGACAGAACATTTTTGCCCTGCGCATCATCTCCTGACACTGGCAACGTGTGATACGCAGCTACCTCGTCAACAATAGCCCCAGCGCGTTGCAGGTCGGTCACCAGCACCTTACGAGTTTCAGCCGCGCGCGTCAAGAGTATACGGCTACCAGCAAGCGACTTTCCTTTGGCCTGCGCATCGCCGAGCAGCGCAGTCACTACACTTTCAGCGATATACTCGTCGGGCAGCAGGTCGGTTGTGAGGCCATACTGCTGAAGGGTGGCGGCGGTCGCCGGACCAATGGTGGCGATACGCACATGATCGTGGAGGGTGTCGAAGGCACAACCCAGCGTGTGCAAGCGTTCACAGCAGATGTGCACCCCATTGGCGCTAGTTAATACCCACCAGTCATAGTCGGAACCGGCGGGCGCGTACAATTGTTGTAAGGCGTGGTCGAGCGCATCCAGCGGCTGCGGAGGGACGATGCGGATAGTGGGAAACTCAATGGGAAGCGCCCCCAGTGCGCGCAGTTTGGCGCTCAAAGCGCTGGCCTGTGCGCGTGTGCGCGTGACCAGGACGCGTTTATCATGAAGTGGCAAGATGGTTGATTTATCCAACATATTGATGTACCTGTCCCCTGGTGACATTCACTGCCTGGATAATCTCTCCCGCGCCCTCGGCCAACGCCTGCTCTGCCACGTATGTGCCCAATTGTTCGGCTTGTTCGATAGGTGACGCGGGTGTCCAGGCCACGCGCTGACAGACACGGATTTGCTGCTGTCCATCAAGACTAGTAACCAGGCCATGCAGCACGAGTTGTTCATCAACGAGTGAGCCATGAGCAGCCACAGGCAAGTAGCAGCCCGCGCCCAGACGGCGCATGAACATACGCTCCGCGCTGATTGCCGCCTGCACCTCACGATCAGCAAGAGGTGCCAATAGGGTACGCATTTCTGGCTCGGCGCGTATCTCCAGACCGAGAGCGCCTTGACCCGGAGCCGGTAAAAGTGTCTCCACGGGCAAATAAAGCAGATGAGCGGCGAGATCTTGCTGCGAGTTCAGGCGATGGAGGCCAGCGGCAGCCAGGATAATACCATCGTATTGATCGGCAAGTAGCTTACCTATGCGGGTATCAACGTTGCCACGCAAGGGCAAGATATCCGCGCCCGGACACAGCGTACGGACCTGGGCGGTGCGGCGCAAACTGCTGGTGCCCATGCGTACAGCGGTTGTATCAGCGGCATCGAGCGGGGATAATCCGCGCTCATCCAATTGAAATGGACGCTGAGAAATAAAGACATCACGCACATCTTCACGCGGGCCTGGCACAACTATACGCAAGCCATCGGGTTGTGCTGTAGGAAGGTCCTTCAGACTGTGCACAGCCAGGTCGATACGTCGTTCTTGCAGGGCGCGCTCAATTTCAGTCACAAACACCCCATCGCCACCAATCTGTGCGAGTGGAACATCGCTGATACGGTCGCCAGTAGTGTGAATCTGGACTAACTCAACCTCAAGATTTGGCCACTGCTGGCGTAACCTCTCGACTACCCACCGCGTCTGTATCATGGCGAGCTTGCTGGCTCGTGTGCCTATCGTTATCTTTTGCATTCTCTTCTTCCAAATCAAAAAGGTAGCGCATAGCTTCAGCGTACATGTGTCCCTGACCAACCGCCGCAGCATCCTTCAAGCGCAACATAGGGGTATGCAATACTTTATTCACCAGGCGCGTCGTAAGCTCTTGCACAGCCTGCTGCTCACGCTCGGACATATTCGGAGAAAGCTGGCGCAGCGTGCGTGCGAGTTCTTGCTGGCGCAATGCATCAACGTGCTGGCGCAGGTCGCTAATCGTCCCACTGACGCTCAGCGAAGCCAACCAGTGCTCGAACTCTGCAACCTCGGCGGCAATAATCAGCTTGACCTGTTCCGCCTCTTGCAGACGCAAATGGATGCCGTGCTCGACTTCTAGCTGTAAATCATCAAGGTTATACAGATGGACAGCGGGAAGTGTCGCGACATCGGGATCGATGTCCCGTGGCAAAGCAATATCGATCAGCAGCAATGAGCGACCAGCGCGCTGTGGCAAGACCTGCTGCATACTATCGTGCGTAATAATTGTATGCGGAGCCTTGGTGGAACTGATAACCACATCAGCATCAACCAGGGCCTCGTTGAGTTCGTCAAAGGTGCGATGAGTGGCCTGAAGTTCCTGGGCCAGATCGACCGCGTTGGTCAGCGTGCGATTGATAATGACGAGCTGTTGCGCACCATTATCGTGCAGGTTGCGTGCCGCCAGTTCGCTCATCTGCCCGGTGCCAATCAGCAGGATACGCGCGTCCTGCAAACGTGGGAAGAGATGGCGAGCCAATTGCACCGCCACGTGGCTGACCGATGTGGCATTGCGGCTAATGCCGGTCTCGGTGCGAGCACGTTTGCCAGTCACCACGGCGGCACGGAACAGCGCCGACGTGATCGGGCCTGCGTAGCCGCTTGCTTGCGCAACCTCCAGCGCCTCGACGACCTGCCCCTGGATCTGTGGCTCACCAGGAACGAGCGAATACAGGCCACAGGTGACGCCAAAGAGATGGCAAATAGCCTCTTGATCAACCAGGCAATAGCTATGAGACTCAAGTTCCTCATACGGTACCAGGCGCATCTCGCTCAATATATGGAGCAGATCGGTGCGTCCCTGGCTGGCCTCAGCACATACGGCGTAGAGCTCTATGCGATTGCATGTAGAAAGTAATACACACTCCTGAGCAACCGTCGTGGCGGCCTGGAGCAATTGAGGGATCTGGCGAGATGAACAGGCGAGACGTTCACGCAGCTCGATAGGGGCTGTAATAT
>DATAYF010000046.1:0-9719 GCA_036272735.1 Ktedonobacteraceae bacterium | reverse complement strand
AGTCTTCTCGTATCCCGCTTTCCTACCGTGCCAAATCAGGCCACAAGACCACCCAATGGCATACTCCAGACTTCTTCGTCTTACGCCGCACATCTGCAGGATGGGAAGAATGGAAGCAAGCCACCTCTCTTGAGAAGGAGGCCATAGACAAGCCCGCTCGTTATCAACAGGCAGGCACCGGGCAGTGGCACTGTCCACCAGGAGAAGCATATGCCAATCAGTTCGGCCTCTACTATCATTTGCGTTCCTCTGCCGAATTTCACCCACTTGAAATTCAAAACCAGAAGTTTCTCCAGAACTTCTGGGTACACGAGGTTCCCCCAGCCCCACAGCTCGAAACATTCGCGCTTTCCCATATCAAGGCTCATCCTGGCGTTACGGTAGCCGAATTGCTGGTAACCTATCCTGATCTTCCGGTTGATGTGCTCTGGGTCCTGCTCAGCACTCGCCGGGCATTCACCGATCTCTCCCGAACTCTGCTCATGAACCATTCCGACGTTTCTCTCTACGCAGAGGAAACGCAGGTCTATGCACGCAACAGCGAAGAAGTGGCTTCCTTTGAGACGAGATCCGAAAGTCCACTCTTAGCCTGGGATGGACGACTCTGGAGGATCGAAGCTCTGGGGAATACGGTGCAACTACAACCAGAAATCGGCGAGCCGATTATGTTGCCGCAAGTCGAGTTTGAGCACCTCAAGCAGACCGGTTCGCTCTGGTTCGTGGCTTCGGCTTCTCCCTCTCCTATGACACCGGAGGTCCGTCACATTCTGGAACGGGCTAGTCGCAAAGCGCAAGAGGCGGCAAATCGGCGGATGGCTCATATGCTGGCCTATGCACGTGGTGAACCCACGACAGCTCCCAAGCGTTCTGTCCAACGATGGTGGAAGGCATACCGGGAGGCCGAAAAGCAATATGAATGTGGCTATTTGGGACTGCTTGACCGGGTGGCAGCGCGAGGAAACCGGACGACCCGTATCCCCGATGCGTCTGTGCAACTGCTAGAGGCATATTTACAGACCCACTACGCGACTCCCCAGGCCAAAAACGCGGCAGTCGTCTATCAGCTGTATCGAGAGAAGTGTGGAAAAGAGGGCATTCCTCCCGTGAGCGAGCGAACCTTTTACCGGGTTCGCTCCCGTTTCACCACCAACGAGGTCGAGGCCAGGCGTCATGGCTCGCGTGCCGCCTATGTATCTGCCCCCTTTGTCTGGTTAGATCAAACGACTCCTCGCCACGGAGAACGCCCCTTTGCGCTGGCGCATATAGACCATACGGAGCTTGACATCCTTCTCGTCTCGTCGGTAACGGGCAAACCCTTGGAGAAACCCTGGGCCACCTTTTTGACGGATGCCTACAGCCGACGCGTTCTGGCCTGCTATGTGACATATGATCCCCCCAGTTATCGGTCAGTGATGATGGTCCTTCGAGAGTGCGTGAGGCGTCATCAGCGCTTACCGCAGGAATGCTTTGTTGATCGTGGTCCAGAGTTTGGTAGTGTGTACTTTGAGACGTTGCTCACACGGTTCTTTATCACCAAAAAAGAGCGTCCGGCCAGGCAGCCTCGCATGGGTTCAGTTATTGAGCGGCTCTTTGGGACCGTGACAACGCAATTGCTTCATCAATTGTTAGGGAACACCCAGGCGACGAAAAAGCCGCGACTTCTGACACGTGAGGTTGACCCCAAACGGCTAGCCGTCTGGACACTGCCCAGGTTTTCTGCCCGTCTGTGCCAATACGTCTACGAGGTATATGATCAGATGGAGCATCCGGCGCTGTTCATGAGTCCGCGTGAAGCGTTTGCGCAGGGGATGAAGCTTGCAGGCATGCGTACCCACTGTTTGACTTTCTACACGGAAGAGTTCCTGCAATTGACGTGTCCGACAACGCACACTGGATGTGCAAAGCTCGATGGAAGACATGGCGTCATCATCAATGGGTTACACTACCACCATCCTCTGATGAATGAGTCGGAGGATGTGGGCAAGTGTGTGCCGGTGCGGTACGAGCCTTTTAATATGGCAAGAGCATATGCCTTTGTCGAAGGGCAATGGTTGCCATGTACTGCTGATATATTTCTCTTGGTTGAAGGACGTTCAGAGCGCGAATGGGAATTGATTGTTGATGAGATGCGTGCGCAACAGCGACAACATGGCAAAAAGCGTGTCACAGTCAATGGTCCGTTGCTCGCGCAGTTTCTGGAAGAGGTGGCAACTGAAGAACAGCTTTTGCTTCAGCGGCAACGCGATCTGGAAGGGCAATCTATCCGCGAGGCGATTGAAGGTTCGGTTCAGAAGGGTTCTCCCACCTCCCCCGTAGCGCAGGAAGAGGAAGACGACGAGCTTGATCTGACAACTCTTCCTCAGTATGAGGAGTATCGCTGAGATGGCAAAGCTTTCAACAGAGGCAAGAACACAACTTGATACCTTTAAGGCCGTCACCGTGAAGCACGCGCACTTGACTCGCGTTGATGAGCAACTGTCCTTGTGGGTTGAAGAGCATACCGATGCCACGCACGTGCTACTCTGTGGACCGGGTGGCGTTGGGAAGTCGAAAGTTCTCAAGGTTGTAGCAGAACGGTTTCGAGACGAAGAGTCAGATCGCTTCGTGGTTCCGATTCTCTTGCTGGAGCCGATCCCACCGGATTTGGGACCCTACCTCAGGCTCGATTATTACTGGCAAATCATCGATGCGCTCAAAGATCATCTGCTGGTCAAAGAACTTGTGGGAAGTGTGGCTCACCTCATGGCCGTCCCCAAAGCGACCCGCTCAAAACTGGGCGCAATCGATTGGCTCAAGATGCGCCACGTTGCGGAGCAAGCCCTCATCCGGGCGCATGTCAAAGCCGTGTTCGTAGATGAGGGACATCGCCTAATGCAAGGGGACGGCAGTCACACGGTCGATGAGCAACTGGAATGGCTGAAGTCGTTAAGCAATCGTACAAATGTCTTACATGTGCTTGCGGGTCCCTATGCGTTATTCGGATTTCGCAACACGAGTGGGCAACTCGCTCGTCGTGGTCGAGATATTCATTTTCAGCGCGACCATGTCAACGACAAAGAAGAACGCAAAGCGTTTGCGGGAGCCGTGCGGTATCTGCTCGAACGGGTTCCTTTGACCTGTGACGTGGATGCCTTTCTCAAACGCTGGCGCTGGTTTGCCGAAGGCAGTGTTGGATGCGTTGGAATTTTAAGGGATTGGCTGGTCGATGCGGTAACAGCAACTCTTGCACAGGGAGAGACTAGCTTAACAGAAGAAGTTCTTACCCAAACCATGCCTCATCCAGCTAGGCGGGTAAGTCTGGAAATGGAAGCACGTGCTGGAGAACACAAAGTAGCTCTCCACGATAGCGAGGGTGCCAAGCAGTTCCAGGCTCTGCTAAAAAAGCCTCCAAAAGCTACAAATGGGAAGACGGAGCAGACGACTGGCAGCGTGCCGGGGCCGTCTGCCGCCCAAACAGAGCAGGCAAAAGACGACGCTTCTGCAACGCTCCTCATGCCGCAAGTTTCTCTCAAACCTACCCAACCCCATGTGGGCCAGCGTGCCCCAGGACGTGATCCGGCTGGCGAAATGAGCGTTCCCTCCGTGCGTAAAGCTACCGGATGTTCTTTTACTGAAATCATTGGAGTAACGCTCTCTCAGATAGAAGAAGCTGGTGTTTCCCGCTTTGAGTGTCCAATCTGCCTAGCAGTGAGAGATGTCAAGCCAAAGGGAGATCGGGTGAAGTTTCCCTCTCACCCCAAACGCACGACCAATACCCCAAATCAGGGAGCGCGTTGGGTCAAGGGAGCGAGTGCTTGGAAGCTTTCTTAATGAGCCATATATTTCATCTTTTACTCTCCAGCTTTTTGCAAAGGGGAGGGTCAAGGTAGATCCATTTTCGAGGACAGGGAACCACTATGAACCGTTAAGGAGTTGGAAATGCCAAACCCATCACGACAATCTACTGCACCACCACGACCAGTTTGGGGGGCGTCTTTGTCAGTGGCTCTTTCGATTAGCCCTCACCGATCATCTCTGGTCCTTTGAGCAACTCTTGACCTTTCGGTTTCCTTCCATTTCTTAAGAGAGTCACTACCAAACATTTGGTGCAGGATAGTTGATGCATTTCAAACATCTGCTATCACTGCTGGTAAATGCCATCCGAAGTGAGCGGGTTTTGCCCTCCGACATGAGCACTTGCCCTTCCACTTGAGCAACGGGGAACTTTCTCTGTAAAAGATCGCTTCTGGGGCGGCATCACATTGTAAATGCCGGCATTAAACTGGCAGCTTCCACAACAGGTATCCTGGTAAGCAAGCTCTTCCAGAGGGTTGCCCACCAGGATACTTGTTGTCTTTTTGGTAAATGGCGCGAATGTTCGACGATTTTTGAGGCGAATGGGAGGAAATCGGCGCGAAATATGGGAATCGACCTTGTAGACTTCCATAACATGGCTTGAGAAGCGGGCTGTTGTGCGCAGATGTTGTGCATTCGTAGAAGAACGACGGAGAGTGCCTTTCATCAGCACCCAAGCAAGAGTCGGGCCGAGGATTTGAGCAAGATCGGAGAAGTTTTTTTCGTGCCCTCATGCTATGCTCGCGAAAGCGAGCAACGTTCATCATGTGAAACCGAGGAGAGAAGAAACGCTGCGTCCGCTTTGTCACAGATACAGGAACACGAAATCCAAAGGAGAGACCTGGAGTATGGACAACATTCCTGCTCAAAACTCTGGCTCAGTCGAAGACTACCTTGCTTCGCTCGACGAGCAAACGAGAAAAGAGAGCCATGTGCTGATTGAAATGATGCAACGAATAAGTGGGCATGAGCCAAAGCTGTTGAATGTAGGGACTCTTGGGTTTGATACCTACCATTACAAATACGACAGTGGGCGCGAAGGCGACAGTCATGTTCTTGGCTTTTATCCGAGAAAAGGAAAGATCACCGTTTATCTTATGGATGGTACGGCACGCTACTCGGAATTGCTGGCCAAGTTGGGGAAACATACAACTACCGGATATTGTGTGTACATCAAGCGGCTCAGCGATGTAGAGCTGCCAATCCTTGAGCAAATCGTGCAACAGTCTTATGAGTACATCAAGTCACTGTCCCAAGACGGGCCTATAGACCGAATAATATGGCAAACGGAAAAATAGGCGTTTCTGCCTCAATGGAACTCCCCCTTCTTCTTTTCTGACCAACAGGTAATCTCATCTCTGATGTGGTGTAAACGTGTAGATCCCAGAATCGAATGGGAGAACATTGAGTAAAGGAAGCGGGTAGTTCTTTCTGAAACAAGAAAGAACTACCCGCTTCCTTGGGCAGATTCGGCTTCACTTCATTCTAGGATCTCCAGGTTAAGCGTCGGCTGCTCTTGTTGCCGATTGCTTGCATTACCAGAACTGGAGTACCGTCACCCGCTTCCCAAGCCATGTTATGGAAGCCTACAAGGTCGATTCCCATATTTCGCGCCGATTTCCTCCCATTCGCCTCAAAAGTGGGTCATGCACACTTTCGGTAGAGCCTGCTTGCTCCCATTAAGCGAGCCTGTAAGAGGGCAGGACTGGAGCGCCCGTAGCCTTGTCGCTTGAAGACCTTCAGCCGATTCACCTGACCCTCGACCTGTCCTTGACTGCTGGCAAAGAGCAGCGCATTTTCGACCGCTTCCCAATCCATGCGCAGCCTTTGGACGAAACGTACGAGTTCAGGGATCTGAGACGCCTCTGTTTCATACGCCCACGGGTGTAAGGCGGTTTCGTCGCGCTCCGTGAGGATCTGGCGAAATCGGCGCACAGACTCATACGTGCGGGCAATCAATGCACTCTGCTCCAGCAAGCTTTGCACAAACTGCTGCTCTTGATTTGTTCGTTTGTCTTTGAAAAGCAACCACAGGGTTTGCTTGGGAGAGTACGACGGATACTGTTGCACCTCTTTCGCGCGAGCCAAGCTGGCTGTCGGTCCATGTGTGCGCCAGGGCTGAATAGCGATATACACCTCTGTGAGCCCTGCTGGATAGCCTTGCGCCCGGATCTCCTCGAACAGAAGGCGTCCATTGTGCTCCCCTTGCTCCCATCTTTGGCACAAATAGTCCAGATACGGTTCGATCACGCGTGAGCGGCGAGGGTGGGGAGCACGTTCAGGAAACTGCCCGGCTTTGAGATAGATCGCCACCGTTTGGGGATGCAGTCCGGTTTCCTGCGCAATCGCCCGCTGTGACCAGCCTTGCGCTTTGAGCTGAACGACTTGCTCGTATCGGGCGTAGCGACGTGCCCGGCGCTCGCTCCTTTGCTGTTCAGGTACCAGTGGCTTTGGAGGCGGTGGTGGGTGAGCTTGACGATGTTCAGTTCGGAAAGTGGCTGCTACTCTGCGGAGCGTAGCCTGCTCCCTGGTCAGTAGAGTTTCCAGGCACGTCATTGCATTCATGTGCAAGTGGAAGCGATCAGCGATGTGAAGCGCATGGGGGGCTCCCTGTCGAATCGCATCAGCAAAGCTTGAGCTCCGGTCGCGCGTGACGATCTGCACGCTGGGATGTTGGCGGAACCAGGTGGCCACCGTTTCCACCTCACAGTCGGCTAAGAGGGCCAACAACTGATGCTTTTCTAGATCCACCAGAAGCGTGCCATATCGGCGTCTTTTTGTCCAGGCAAAATCGTCAACACCGACCACCCGTGGAGTGCTCTTAGGAGACATCCCTTGGCGAATGAGGCTACGAAGCAGAGTGGAGCGGCTGGCGGGAAGCTGCATCTGCGCGGCAAGATGGGCACCCGCCTGGCCGCCAGCGATTGCTGCCACGCTGCACAGAAGCTGTGACACTGCTTGAGTACGACGCTGATAACGATCAGCAAGCACGGAGAGGTCTTCTCGAAACGTCTTACGAGGACAAGCCGTATTGGGGCAGCGAAAGCGCCGCGCTTGGATCAGAAAAATCACTGCTTGACCCGAACAGGGAAGGCTGTGGATGCTGCGAGTAAACCAGCCATGCGTGTTCAGGGTCTGGGTCTGACACATGGGGCATCGGTCGTTTTCGCGCGTCGAAACCAGCGCAACGATGATTTGCTGGCATGCTTGCTGGATTGATTGTATCTGAAGATGAGGAAATTGCGGGAGGAGATCCGCCCAGGCCATAGAAAACATTCCTTTATTGTAGGAAGAGAACATTGATGGATTTACTTTATTGTAGGAAGAGAACATTGATGGATTTACTTTAGCATGCTTGGTTGATAAGCGCAAGCAAACATGCTCTACCGAAAGTGAACAAGACCCGATTTTGCACTGACGGGTGGAAATTTGATCTGAAGGATGAGAATCGACGGTTCTCAGAGAGGCCATGCCCCTTCTGATGCGGCTTCTTCCATTGACATCTTGTAAATTGGAACACTTTTGCCTGGTTGATACTGGTAATTTCCCTGAAAGTTGGGCCTGGCTCACTTCTGGTGACCAAGGGGATTCCCTCAGAAAATCCGTTTGTAACCAGGACGAAAGAGCATTGTTTTCTCTGCAAGAAGGGGGAAAATAATGCTCTTTCCACTCATTGTCACTCCCCTTAGCTCATCGCTCACCAGCAGTGGGACAGATCCGAATTATGAGCAAAAGCTTCTCTTCTTCGGTCCAGTTTTTGGGCGAAAAGAAGCGATCTCTCAGGGAAATTACCGCTTCTTGTGGTTACTATGGACGAGGAGCGCGGCATCCGCTATCCCCAGAATGCAGCTACGCGTGCAATCTCACGCCGTGCCTGCTCACGTCCTACCCTGGCTCCGATTCCCCGCAGAGAAGGATCAAGCGTATTGCCGCCTGCGGAGGCCAGCGCCACCTCCATCGCCTCATCGGGAGTGATCACCTCGACCTGTGTCCCATTCTGTCGCAATCGCTCTATTTGCGCGTCCAGGCTTTCCACGACTAAATGGGGAGGAACATCGGGCTGGAGGACCAGCACCTTGTCGAATCCAGCGGCCAGGTCCGCATTCGCCATCGAGTAGCAGCCGCCATCGATATAGCGATGTCCGTCGATAGTCACTGGTGGCCAGACACAAGGCAATGCGCTACTTGCCCCCACAGCATCAACCAGGTCCACACCAGACGCACGATCGAAAACGATCCGCTCGCCGCTGAATGCATCAACCGTCACGATCTCCAGTCGCGTCTGAGGCCAGCGATGCACCGGGAGCCGTGAGACAATCACTTCTCGGCGCTTCGCCTCTGCCACCGTAGGAGTGGAGAGCGCGAGAGCGCCCATCCGTCGCAGGATCTCCGTACTGCTGCCTCCTTCCTTGAGGATACGTCTGTAATCAGCAATGACCTGCCGAATGTCTGCTTGCGTAGACAATTCCTTCGCTTGCAAATCTGGATGAACCAGTCGCTGAAAGAGTTCATCCATCGTGAGGCCACTGGTGATCATTGCTGCTACATTTGAGCCTGCCGAAGTGCCCACAAACAGGGAGGCTCGGCGTCCATCGATCCCAGCTTCTGCCAGTCCCACCAACAGCCCCACTTCCCAGCCAATGCCTGCCACACCACCACCAGCAAGTACCAGCGCTTTCGTTTGTTGATCTGTTGTCTCTGTCATCTGTTGATCTCGCTTCTGTAGAAATTGCGTCTGAAACCGCTGGAAAACAACGAACATTCCATTGTCTCTCTCGGTTCCATGCTCCCAAGGGCAACTCCACCGCATAGCTTCTTTGAGATAAAGCCGAAAGAAAAGAGAGGCTCGTTGCCATGCGGGTATTCCTCGAAGCCTAGTATACGAAACACATGGTGACAACCCTACGTCACCTTTAGGTAGAGTGACGAACAATTCTCTCGGCCTCGGCTCGAACACGCAGGCGCAACGCTTCTGGAGCAAGGACCCTTGCATCTGTCCCAAGGCTTAACAATACATGTACCAACCACTCGTACTCCTCTGGGTGCAAATGCATGCTGATCCGCCCTTCCCCCTCACCGATGTGCTGAAGGAGAGGGGCGAGATGAGGTTCGCGTTCCAGTCTCAGGACACCACGAGCCGTCAGGTGGATATGGACCTCTGGAAATGAGGGATGAAAATGAACAACGGTTGAAGCGGGATGTTCCAATTGTGGAGGTGGCGAGGCAGCTTTCACATCGAGAAAGCGATCAATGCGGTATACACGCGTGGCTTCCCGCTCGTAGGAGTACGCCTCACAGTACCAGAGACCCGCATCAGTACGTATATGCATCGGCAGGAGCGTTTGCTGTGAGACCCCATTCTCAGAACGATACGTCACAGCGACCCATTGTTTGGCGCGGGCACTTTCCAGAAGGTGATCGAGAAACGGCGTCGGATAGGGCCGAGAGGGAACATCGAGAGAAAGCGTTTGTGTGAGCTGGTCGAGAGTCTCACTCCCCCGTCGAGGTAACAGGGTCTTGACTTTGTCCAGCAGCGACTCGCGCGCACGCTTGAAAGGGGTCTCACTGAGTTGTGAGAGTCCCTGGAGCGCCAGACGCAACAAGAGCGCTTCATGCAACGTCAATGCAAGCGGGGGCAAGGAATAATCTGGCGGTAAGCTATAGCCACCAGAGGGTCCCAGATCGGCAGCAATGGGGATACCCATTTCGCAAAGTGCCTGGATATCACGCAGAATGGTGCGTCTGGATACTTCAAAACGATGGGCGATCTCTCCAGCGGTGCGTTTCCCTCCTTGTAAAAATAAAAGCATAGCTGTCAGACGGTCAATACGATTCATCCTGGGTTCCTCTCCGTCGGTTCCTGTCTTGCGGCATACATCATTCAA
>DATAYF010000045.1:0-7058 GCA_036272735.1 Ktedonobacteraceae bacterium | reverse complement strand
CTGTCTGCCGGCTTCCAGGTGGGCACGCAGGCGTTTGGCCTGCCCTTCGTCGACGACCAGAGGCAACTCGAGCAGAAAGGTCGGGGTCTGCTGGCTTTGCTTGCTGGTCTCCTGCCTGGGAGTGGTATGCTTCGTGCGCTTTGGGTGCTGCCGTGCCATCCGTCTGCCTTTCTGATCGAGGAACGTCCGTTCTAATCAGAACGAATCGGGGAGCCCGTGTCAAGCGTTGCCCTCGATTTCAAGCGGTCCAGGACCTCGCGCCCCTCCCACACAAGGAACGGCGCTTCATTCCCTGGTTGAAACACAGGGGCTTTCGCGCTCGGATGACTGTAACCACCATCCTATATGCTTCGTGTAGGGGAGGAATGCAGCGAGTAGTTCTATTTTGTGTGGCTGAAAGGGCTGAAAGGCAGTAAGGAAAGAGCATATGGCAGACTTCGCAAACGTATTCGGCAAATTGGCCCAACATCTCTCCCCGGAGGCGCTTGGGGAAACACTGCGCACCCATGTAGGCCGCGTGCCTAATCCAGTGAGTGAACGCAGCAAAAATTTGCAGCCACGCATTCGTGATGCTGAAATGTTCAAAAGCGTCTGCCCCTACTGTGCCGTTGGCTGTGGTCAGCGCATCTACGTCAAGGATGGAAAGGTAGTAGACATTGAAGGTGACTATGACAGCCCCATTAGTGGAGGATGCCTCTGCCCGAAAGGGAGTGCAAGTTACCAGTTAGATATCAATAGTCGACGTTGGACAACCGTTAAATACCGTGCACCATACGCTCTAGAATGGGAAGATAAACCGCTGGACTGGGCAATGGATCGTATTGCTCACCTGGTTTACGATACCCGCGAAGCCACTTTCCGGGAAACGGACGAAGAAGGAAACCCGCTCAATTATACCCTTGCCATGGGTTCCCTGGGCGGCGCGACACTTGATAATGAAGAGAATTACCTGATTACCAAGCTCTTCCATGCATTGGGAATACTCGCTGTTGAAAACCAGGCCCGTATATGACACAGCGCATCTGTGCCGGGTCTCGGCGCAAGTTTTGGTCGTGGCGCTGCAACGACTTTCCAACAGGATTTACAGAATAGCGATTGCATTTTAATAGAGGGAAGCAACTTCGCAGAATGTCACCCGGTAGGATTTCGCTGGGTCATGGCGGCAAAAGAGCGGGGTGCCACCATCATTCATGTTGACCCACACTTTTCTCGCACTTCGCAAATGGCTGACATCTATGCCCCCATTCGCGCGGGTACGGATATCGCTTTCATCGGTGGCATCATCAACTATGTGCTTCAAAATGAACTGTACTTCCGAGAATATGTACAAGCATACACCAATGCCAGCTTTATCGTACGCAACGACTTCCAGGATACCGAGGACCTGGAAGGGGTTTTCTCCGGTTTAAAAGAGGACCACAGTGCCTATAATACCGCGAGCTGGCAGTACAAATTGACAAAAGAAGGGGAAGAGCTCCAGGAGAAAGAGGTAGCTAGCGGGAAATTCAAACCGCCCAGTGAAACTGATAGCCATGATGAGCAACAAATCATGCCTGATGCTCAGGAAGGGCAAGGATTACTCGCTCATATCCGGCCGAGCAAGATTGCGCGCGACGAAACAATGCAGCATCCTCGCTGCATCTTGCAAATTCTGAAGCGGCACTACTCACGCTACACGCCAGAGGCCGTTGAGCAAATCTGTGGAATTCCGCAGGATCTTTTCTTCAAGATTGCAGATACACTGGTCAAGAATTCCGGGCGTGAGCGTACAACAAATCTCGCGTACGCAGTTGGCTGGACACAACATACCACCGGTGTACAGATGATTCGTACCGGAGGCATTTTACAGCTCTTACTAGGTAATATCGGTCGCCCCGGTGGTGGTGTCATGGCGTTACGCGGACATGCAAACATCCAGGGCTCGACTGATATAGCGACACTTTACAACCTGCTGCCCGGTTATCTGCTCATGCCCAGCGCCTTACGTAAAGAGTATGATTTCCAGACGTACATGGAACACAATTACCGGGAAGCGGGCTGGTGGGTCCACTATCCCGAGTACTTTATAAGCTTGATGAAGGCCTGGTTTGGTGACTCAGCCACCGCGGAGAATGACTTTGCCTTCAACTATCTGCCGAAAATCATTGGAGATCATTCGGACTTGGCTATGTTCGTCGATATGAAAGATGGCAAAATGAAGGGGTTCTTCTCGATGGGCCAGAATCCGGCGGCGGGCGGCGTGAATGCTGGTTTCCACCGGGCTGGCCTGGAGAAGTTAGACTGGATGGTTGTACGTGACTTCTACGAGATCGAGACGGCTGCATACTGGAAACGGCCAGGCATTGATCCCACAAAAATCCCAACAGAGGTTTTCTTCCTGCCCGCCGCAGCGCATATGGAAAAGGAAGGTAGCTTTACCAATACGCAACGCCTCGTACAATATCGCGATCAAGCAGTAGAGCCACCGGACGATGCACGCTCAGAAAACTGGTTCTTGACAGAACTCTACCTGCGCCTGAAAGAGCTATACAAGAATAGCACAAAAGAACGCGACAAGCCCATCCAAAATCTGGTCTGGAATTATCGCCGTGCAGGACGGGCCCAGGAACCTGTGGTCGAAGATATCGTGAAGGAGATCAACGGCTATACGGTTGCTGATGGCAAGCCGGTGAGAGATTATACGCAGCTCAAAACCGATGGGAGCACGGCATGTGGAGCCTGGATTTTCAGTGGTATCATGCCTGAAGAGGGGAAAAACCTGGCACGTAGACGGGAACCGGATGAATACGTCAGTCTGGGTTGGTGCTTCACCTGGCCCGCCAACCGCCACATTCTCTATAATCGCGCTTCGGCTGATCCTGATGGCAAGCCGTGGTCAGAACGCAAGAAATACATCTGGTGGGATCATGAGCACGAGAACGAGGATGGCACAAAAGGCCACTGGACCGGGTATGACATTCCTGACTTTCCAGAGAAGAAACCACCTACGGCCAAAGCTGATCCTAATGGATTAGGATTGGATGCTCACTCAGGTTCGGACCCGTTTACGATGCATTCTGAAGGTGTCGGTAGACTCTATGTTCCCACCGGACTGACAGATGGACCACTTCCAACACACTATGAGCCGGTAGAATCACCTGTCAACAATCTCCTCTATCCCAAGACGGTGAGTAATCCGGTTGTGAAGCACTGGCGACGGCCCGACAATCCGGAAAACGGCGTGGAAAATCCAGAGTTTCCCTATAACCTCACGACCTACCGGCTTACCGAGCATCATGTCGCTGGCGCCATGTCACGCTGGCTACCCTGGCTCTCCGAACTGCAACCAGAACTATTCGCCGAAATAAGTGAGGAACTGGCGGCGGAAAAGGGCGTGAAAAACGGTGATTGGATTACCCTCTGGACGAAACGAGGTGAGGTCGAAGCCAGGGCGCTGGTCACCTCACGTATGGCACCGCTCAAGATTCAAGGTCGCACAGTCCACCAGATTGGCTTGCCATATCACTGGGGGTATAAAGGGGTGGTTACCGGCGACGTCGCCAATGATTTGTTACTGCTCGTTGCTGATCGTAACGTAAGTATGCATGAAGCGAAATCCTTTACCTGTAATATGCGTCCGGGTCGTCGCTCACACCTGGGACAGGACGGAAGTTTTGTCGCACGAGAACTGCCGTAAAAGAGAGGAAGAGGGAATTCATGGGTGAGATGGGCTTTTTCACCGATACCACGCTCTGCATCGGCTGCAAAGCCTGCGAGGTGGCGTGCAAACAATGGAACCAGTTGCCCGCCGATGGCTACAAAATGACGGGCTATAGTTACGATAACACAGTGGCGCTTTCTGCGACGACCTGGCGGCACGTTGGTTTCGTCGAGCAACCCAGGGAGGCCGACGACGCGGGCAAATCGGTCAACTGGCTGATGATGAGCGACGTATGTAAACATTGTACCCACGCTGGTTGTATGGAGGCATGCCCAACAGGAGCCATTATCCGCAACGAGTTCGGCGATGTCTACGTGCAGCCCGACATCTGCAATGGTTGTGGCTACTGTGTGCCCTCGTGCCCCTTTGGCGTGATCGAGCGCGCCCAGGAGACCGGCCTGGCCGCCAAGTGCACGCTCTGCTATGATCGGCAAAAAGATGGCATCGAGCCAGCCTGTGCCAAAGCCTGCCCCACGGACTCGATCCAGTTTGGCAGCCTGGATGAACTGAGGGATAGAGCGAAAAAACGGGTAGGGACGCTGCATGAACGCGGTGAAACAGCAGCCTACCTGTATGGTGTTGATGAGGATACCAGCGTTGGCGACCTCAACGCCTTCTTCCTGTTAACGGATCGGCCCACTACCTATAATCTGCCTGAGAAGCCTAAATTGCCACAAAACAACATTGTACCAGGCTTTGCCGCAAGCTTCATTACCGCGGCATTTTTGACACTTGCTACCGGCTTCTCCCTTTGGAATAGAACAAGGCGGTAAGTGTATAGTATAGAGCAGGAGACGCAAAGTGAGTACGACGAGCGAGAGTGCTACGCAGCTCAAAAAATTTACAGGGGGGGCTTCAAGGGATTGGGGTGGCAAGCCGCATACCTATTATGGCGTTCCATTTATCAAGAAAGCCCATTGGGGTTGGGAGGTTGTCGTCTACTTCTTCCTTGGTGGTGTCGGTGGAACCGCATATCTTATAGCCACACTGGCGCACTTGCTTGGTGGCAAGGAAGATGTCCCCCTGGTGCGCTTTGGTCGCTACCTCTCGCTGATCTGCATGACTATCAGCCCAATCCTGCTGATCAAGGACCTGGGCCGTCCTGAACGCTTTCATCATATGCTGCGCGTCGTCAAACTCCGTTCGGCTATGTCGCTTGGCACGTGGGGTATCACACTATTCGGCCTGTGCCTTGGCTTCACAGCAGCGCACCAGGCAGCACATGATGGCCTTTTTCGTTGGTTCCCGGCGATTGGACGACTGATGAAAGCCGTGCCGGTCAAAGCTTTGGAAGTGCTTGGGAGTATACTGGGGGTTTTTGTGGCTTCGTACACGGGGGTATTGCTCTCGTCCACCGCCGTACCGCTCTGGGGGCGCGCTAAACACATCCTGGGGCCGCTCTTTCTCACGTCAGGTCTTTCCGCCGCGCTTGCCAGCCTGACCTTGCTCCTCTCTCCTGGCCGTAGCAACCGGAAAACGTTGGAGAAAATAGAAGATAGCGAACTTGTGGCTTTGACCACCGAACTTGGCCTGATCTTAGCTCTGCCTCCTACACTCGGCCCGCTCAGCAAGCCGCTATTCCAGGGCAAACTGGGAAGGCTCTTTGTCGCAGGTGCCATTGGGGCAGGCACAGTGCTACCATTGGGCACGCGACTGGCCTGGAAACTCAGGCGAAAACCCACGCCGCGCAGCGTCAACGTTGGCACTTCGCTATTGGTGCTCATTGGAGGCATCATTTTGCGTACGGTATGGGTTGTCGCGGGACGCAGGTCGGCGGATGATCCACAGGCCGTCAATTACTATAACACTATCGAGGAAAAGAGAAAGCGCTAATCGACCGCAAGGATAAAGTGGCGGATCTCGTAGCCGGTCACCAACGCGCTCCAACGTACCGATGGCTTTTGCTTGACGTGCAGACCTTCGAGGGCCAGCAGACGGGTCAAAAAGATATCAGTTTCCTGGATGGCGACAAATGCTCCGGGACAACGATGCACTCCATCCCCAAAGCTCATCAGCATCGATGGAACGTGGTCGCCCTGAATTGCTCTTTCGGGCTGCAATACGTGCGGATAGTCTCCAACGATAACCGTGTCGTTATTTGATCCGTGAATATGCACGTTGATCAGCGCTCCCGCTGGGATAACGAACTCGGTTCCTTCATGCTCGATTTTGACGTCAGCGGTCGCGCGTCGCAGCAAGTTGCCGACAATCGGCTCCAGGCGCAAAATCTCATGCAGTATTTCGTAGCGTTCCTCCTCTGGTGCTGCCAGGTAGTGTGCACGCAGGGCTGGTTGCTCCATGAGATGCCAGGTTGCCGCGCTGATGAATTCACGCGTCGTAATCATTCCGGCCGCGCCAAACGTGACGGCTTCCATCAGGATCTCGCTGTCGCTATAGTTTTGTGCGACCAGGTGCGAAATGACATCCTGCTTAGGACTGCGCTTGCGGGCCTTGATAGCGGGTTTTACATCCAAGTAGAAAAATTCCAGCATGCGGCGTTGGCTCCAGATGAATTGTAATTTATCTTTGAGCTGGCCTTTGAGCTTGTCAAAATCTGCTTCCGCAAAGAAATTTTCTAGCCGTTTATCCATGCCTGGCAGGCGACTATCGGTGAGGCCGACGATCTCGCCCGCTACGCGTACCGCAAGCGTCATGCTTAGCCGACTCAGATCCGCCTCTTTCCTGGTTTGGAGCCGTTTCACCAGGCTGTCACTCAATTGTTCCATCACCTGGCGATATTGCGTATCGACCACCTTGGGTGCGAAGAAGCGAGCCGTCATCTTGCGCTGCTGCTGGTGTTGCTTCCCATCCAGGTACAGAATTGGTTGATTTCTGTTAGATGCTGCAGTATTGCCGGTGACCATATCGGCGTTAAAACCGGCCTGTTTCGTGTCGGGGCTGCGCAGCACGGCTCTGGCCACTTCAAAGCCGCGTACATGCCAGACTCCATCCTCGTCTTGATTGATGGCTGGTCCGGTTGGCTCTAATCCGCGCGTGGTTTTTTGTTGGGAGATGGTCGTATGATCGATGGGGCAACGACCTTGCGTAGGTTTCTCTGCTGTTCGCTCGGTTGCTGTCGTTTGTGTATCTTGCATGAATAGTTCCTTCTCTTCCTGGTTCGGTCGCCGTTTATTTTCGCGCTATGTGAATGTAGGAGGCGTTATAGGTTTGCTGTTGCTTATAATGTATCGTACCTCATGGCGATGGAACAGTTCAAGAGTTAATAGCCTGGCCGGGTGGTTGAATCTATTCAGTTTTTTGTCACTCAGCGCTGTTTTCTTGTATTACAGGGCAGCCTGGGCTATGGTAGATGTGAGGGTAATCCATAGGATGTGGAGAACCCGTACACGTGCAAGGA
>DATAYF010000044.1:0-15751 GCA_036272735.1 Ktedonobacteraceae bacterium | reverse complement strand
GGCTTTTTACTGGATGCAATATACATAAAGTCGAATAAAAAGTCAAGGCTTATTGGGCCCGTGCCACAATGACGCTGGTATCGCCGTTACTGCCCATGGCTTTAGCGGTCTCTACCAGCGCGTACGCGATCTGTTGCGTATCTCCTTCTTGCGCCAGCAGTTTTTGCAAGTGTTGGTCCTGAATGCTATGCCACAATCCATCGGTACACAGTAAGACGAGATCACCTGTTTCGACCTCGCTACGATAGAGGTCTACCGGTACGCGATAGTTCTGTCCCAGGTAACGAGCGTTTTGGTGGCGCTGAACCTCTTCAGAGCGTGACCGATGAGCAGCGGCTCCATTCGCTGCCGATGTAGCATCCCTGGTAATACAGCGTAAATTTTTGCCCTTCACGCTGTAATGATAGGCTCTGCTATCGCCGATATTGGCAATGTACAGGCGATGTTTGTAGAGGATTGCTGTGGTGAGCGTGCTCGCCATCGTCGAGTCGTAGTCGGCGTTGCAATGATAGATTACCCGGTTGGCCTGTTGCACACCATCGTGTAACCATTGCTCAATCGTGGTCTCTGGCGTCAGTACGATTCGGGTGCTGAACCTGGCTTGCTTCCCTCCCACAGGCGTGCTCGATATATTGTTTTGCATTTGCGCGGTCATTTGCGGCAAAATAGTGTCGGCAATTGTTTCGATGGCTAAACGACTGGCTTCATGTCCTCTTGCTACCCTTCCCGGGGAACTGCTTAAGCCATCTGCTACGGCAAGCAAGCTGAATGGGCGTGGCGGTGGCGCTAACGTGATACACAGCCCCTGGACGACGAGCAGCATATCCTCGTTGTTCTGTTGTTTTGGACTTTCATCGCTGACATAACCAACCTGGCACACGTCGGTCACCAGTGGCGAGGTGTCATCGAGCGTATGCCCACAGTGGCGACAGAAGCGCGAGCGCGGACGATTTTCGCGCCCGCATTGTCCGCAAGGATTTTCTGGAATGATGGTTTGCACCATGACATTCGCACTACTGACTGCCAGCAGCGTGTCTTGATCTGCTGTGCTCGCTTTCTTGTTTGTATCTTGCAAGGCCGCGTTGATGGCAGCGGCGAAAGCTTTTCCTGTCTGGTAACGTTTAGCGGGTTCAATCTCCAATGCTTTGAGCACGACCGCGTCCACCGCGACCGGCAGCGCTTCATTGAGGGCGCTCGGCGTCGGCAGTTCGGCCGCGCGATTTCTCACCACCGCCTGAAAGGGTAGCAAACCGGTGAACATTTGATACGTGACCACGCCCATCGCGTAAATATCGCTGGCCGGTTCCGCCTTGCCTTGTTCCTGTTCTGGGGCGATATAATGTTCGGTTCCGACCGACCAACCGCGCTGCGTTAGTGGTTTCTCTTGCTGCATTGCGCGGGCGATGCCAAAATCGGCGACGACCAGGCGTCCATCGTCCTGGTGAATGAGCAGATTGGATGGTTTGATGTCACGGTGCACGATCTGTTGCGGATGGGCGTGGATGGTGTCGATGGCTTGCGCCAGTTCGTTGACGTAGCGTTGTGCCTGTTGAACCGGCAAAGGCCTTTCCGCCTTGAGCAAGGCTTTGAGCGTGCCACCCGTGACCAGCGGCATAACCAGGTAGAGCAATTGTCCGTCCTGCCCGAAATTGAGCACCGGCACCAGATTTTTATGCTTCAATTGGTGCGCGTAACGGGCCTCGCGCCGAAAGCGTTCTACTGCCGTGGCCGGATCCATCACGCTGGTGATCAGCGAGAGGACTTTTAAGGCCACCTGTTTCATTTCGAAGGTATCGCTGACGCGGTACACGGCTCCCATGCCACCGATGCCAATCAGTGTCTCGATACGATAGCGCCCGGCCACGACTGCTTCGGGCAACAGGCACAGGCAGAATGGGTTGGTGCATTGCGTCGTTCCGCTTGGATAATCGGCCTGACAACGAGGGTTTGGACAGCGTGGCATACTCTCTCCCTTATGTAGTAGTGCTCTTCGTGCGCCATTGATGCATCCGGCAAGCCTGTGGAATAATTGCTAACAGGGTAACCCCGGCCCAATGGGCATGCTTTCCCCCACATTCTATCACGTTCCTCCCTGGTGGCTAGATGAGCCTGTGAGAATATATAATATGATAGACTATATTAGGCATTAACGGCGCGGTATGCTCATTTGAACGAAGAGCTTTCTATAAGTTGTTAGAGGAGGTCATAAATTGGAGCGGTTATCGGATAATATATCAACGACATGCAGTCGAGCGAATGGCACAGAGAGGAATTCGTGAGGAAGATATCGAGCACGTTCTTACTTCGAGTGAAACTATAGAGGCGTACCCAACTGACACCCCTTACCCCAGTGAATTATTATTTAGTTGGAGTGATAATCGACCAATTCATGTCGTTGTTGCAACTGATATAATAGATCAGAGAAAAATTATTATTACTGTATATGTTCCTGATAGATACATTTGAAATAAGGCACAAGCAAAACCTCTCGAATAGCTTTACAAGCTTATTCCCTCAACCTTTCCCAACGAATATAGTTCAGATCAGTTCAGAAAAATACCCCGCAATAAAGCCGATAAGGTGTCAGTTCAGGTGTCAGAAAAATACCCCATCACCATGCTTTTAATCGTTGATCTCAGCAAATTCAATGAGCCTGTGACGATCACATCTCCGGCGAGTGCCATCCCCACGGATAATCCGCTTGTGAACTTCGGTGGGCAATAGATCGAGAAAGCGCTCTCAACACTTGTCTCATGATCCGTGCTGAACTGGAGAAGCACCCTCACTCTTCCAGAATGCGTCTGCCGCAGAACGTTTTCGCACCGCTTTGATATCTTGAAGAGGCGGCAGGCCAAACAGCCGCCGGTATTCTCGGCTAAATTGTGATGGACTTTGATAGCCCACTTCCAAAGCGGCCGTGGTTGCATCCCTCGCACCACTGAGCATGAGGCGCCTTGCTTCCTGAAGGCGCAGGTGTTTCTGATACTGTAAGGGACCCATGGTCGTGATGGCCTTGAACTGATGATGGAGTCCCGAGACGCTCATGTTGTTGGATGTTGCGAGCTCTTCAACCGTAAAGGAACGAGCATAATGTTCTCTGATCCAGGTGATGGCTTTGCCAACCCCGCCAGCTTGCTGGTCAAAGAGCACCGGTTGGAAAAAGAGGTGCCCAGAGTCTCCTGAGAGGAGATGAAACAGCATTTCACGCTTGATGAGTGCGGACAGAAAGCGAACTTCCTGGGGTTTGTCGAGAAGCTTCAGGAGCCTGGTACAGATGTCTAACAGGTCGGCATCGGATCTCCCAATGAAGGCTGCGGTGTTCAGCTTGTTCTCCTGTGGTTTCACGTGGATGTCCGCCTCCATCACCACCGAAGCGACTTCTTGCGTCGTAAAATCAATGCGGAGACCGAGATACGGGAACTGCTTGGTCGCGCCGATGATCTGGGCGGGTGCTGGTATATCAATCACCGATGCCAGGTAATCGCCCGCGTGATATTGAAGCATGTCCTGACCAAGATGCAGTTGCTTTGTTCCCTGAAGAATGAGACACCATGAAGGCGTCAAAACAACTGGAATCAGCGGCGTTGGATGACTATGGCGGACAAGAGAAAGAAACGGGATGAGTGTTTGCGTGCGTCCCTCTGCGGTGGTCATCCTCTCGGTCATCGCAATGAGGAGATCCACTACCTTCTGCTGAAGCGAGATGCTCTCTCTCAATAAAGTGGCGGGTGTGCGTTGTTGTTCCAACATGTATTTTTACCTCGCCTTTATGTAGAAGTCTCCTGGCAACGGAACAACTTTCACCTCTCCGTTCGTTTCCTGCATGCCATCGTCATTTTAAATTGTATCCTCTATCATGGCATGATGCAAACAGCAATTTGCAGCTTTAGGCAAGTTTTCGGCAGGAACGGTCTAGCTCATTTCACCTTTTCAAGGAATACTATCCTTATGAACATGTTCAAGAACCGTTTCAAGGAGGTTTCTCATGTTGACCCAACAAACTCCCATCGGCTCCGGCTTTGGAGCTGCTACGACAGCCAGCGAGGTCATCCGCGGCTGCGACTTGCGGGGCAAAATCGCCATCGTCACTGGCGGCTCTTCCGGTATCGGTCTGGAGGCCACGCGAGTGCTGCGTACAGCCGGTGCCAGGGTGATCGTCCCGGCGCGCGATTGCGCCTTGGCCGCGACCCAACTTCAGGGACTCGACGGTGTCGAGATCGAGGCCATGGACCTGATCGACCCGGCCTCGATCGATGCCTTCGCCGAAAGCTTTCTCGCCACGGGTCGGCCGCTACACATCCTGGTGAACAGTGCAGGCATAGGGGGTGCGCCTCTGGTGCGTGATGCGCGCGGGTACGAGTCCCACTTCGCGATCAACCATCTGGGGCATTTCCAGCTCGCAATGCGACTCTGGCCGGCACTCCGCCAGGCGAACGGTGCGCGGGTAGTGGCGGTTTCGGCGTGGGCGCACAGCCGGTCGCCCATCGTGTTCGAGGACCCCAACTTTGAGCACCGCGACTATATTCCGTGGATGGCCTATGGCCAGTCGAAGACGGCCAACATTCTCTTCGCGAAGGCTTTGGACGAGCGGGCCAAGGCGCACGACGTGCGTGCCTTCTCCTTGCATCCGGGCAGCATCGTCGGCACGGGTCTCTCGAAGTATCTCGAGCCTGTGGTCCTTCGTGCGGCGGGCCTGGTTGACGAGAACGGGAAGCCGATCCTCGACCCGGCGAAGGGTCTGAAGACGGTCGAGCAAGGGGCGGCAACCAGCGCCTGGTGCGCAACGAGTCCGCAGCTCGACGGCATGGGCGGGGTCTATTGCCAGGACTGCGACATCGCCCCGCTCGTCTTCGAGGAGCTCGCAGCAAACCAGTTTGGCTCGATCCCTCTTGGCGTGATGCCCCACGCGGTTGACCCACAAGCGGCCGATCGCCTCTGGAGCCTGAGCGAACAGCTTCTAGGGTTGGCATGGTAACCGGGATGAACGCTTCAGTTATGCGAGCGGGACATGGAGCCTTCGGGCAGGTACATGTCGCCTATCCTTCTCCGGTGGACGCCGTGGCGAGTTGCTTTTAGGTAGTAATGACCTGCCGCACAAAAAGGAAAGGAGAAATTGATGAGCTGTCGTTTGAAGCAATTCTTTTTCAGTTTGAAAAATACCTTTTCAAGGTAGTAAGGCACTGCAAAGGCAGAACAGGCGCACTTTGCAGCATAACTTTTCCAGGCAGCAATGTTCTCATTTTCTCGCCACCGAGACCACATAAATGATCTTTTTCAGGGCCTCGGCGAAAAGTTATGGTTCACTGCATAAAACCGCTTTCCAAGCCATCCATATTGAACCAGACGAAAATTTATGGATCAAAAACGAGTCTATTTTGATCCGATATGATGGCTGAAAAAGGTTCCATCGCAGACTAGAACGCCAGTCAAGAAATCAAGCTGCGGCTTGAAACTCAGCCGAAAGAGCTTGAGAACGGGCCAGAACGTGCAGATTGTGGACGACAGCGCAACGGCGCAGATCGAAGAGGTTCTTGAGCACACCTCGATCTTTCACGAAAAATGGAATGAACATCTGAGATGGCCCCCTTTCAAGGCCGGGCCAGTGTGGCAGCGTTTCTCTATCTCCACCTGAGTGGCCTGGCGACAAGAAGGACGACGATGGCAAGAGCCAGACCTTCGATCAGGGCACCCGAGATCTTCTGGCCCACCTGGTTCAAGACGACCCACGGTGTCGCACCGGGAAGCAGGAGGAGAGCGGCGACCGCGCCTGCCAGCAGCGCGCCGAGGGTCACGCCAAGCCGCAGCCCACGTCCTGGGGCCAGGCTCCTGCTGGGATGTTTTCTCCAATCATCCGCGACCCAACGGAGGGCCTGCCCGAGGTAAGCAACGACGTGGATGGCGATGAGCGAGAGCCATAACACGACACTGAGACTATGCAAGGGCAGGAAGAGGCCAGCCTGCGCCGGGCCAGTTACCACGAGTCCGATCCCGCTGCCCACGACCAGGAGGGTCGTGACGAGCAGCAGTGGGGCAAGGAGGCGCAGCGGCAGGCGGGGCGGACCACTGCGCACATAGGCAGGTGATTTGGTGTAGTAGCGTAGGAAGCGGTAGCCGGTCGAGCCAAGCTTGACAACAAGCGGGCCTGCCAGGAGGACCCCAACAAAGATATGGAGAGGCAGCAGTGCGTACAGATTCGCTGTGCTTACGAGTTCCACCAGGATCAGCACGAGGAGTACCACGCCTGCCAGCGCAGTGAGTCGTTTGTTGCCAACGACTCCTGACCGACTCTCCCTGTTCTCTTCGTCTGTGCCAGTCGGTCTCGATGGACGCATGGTTTCACGGTCATTGAGCAATTTCATCGTCCACCTCCTTGGTGTGTGATTCCATCGTCATGCGATTTTTCAGACCTTTCTCATCGTATTTATCTATGTGTGACATCCTCCAAAAACTCAGATCTCTTTCTTTTCGCGCGTTCCGTGCCGATACATACTCTCTTGAAAGCTTGCGCTCTCGACTGGCAAGGCGCTGCACATCGGTGCTCTGTCTAAGATACGAGAAGTTCCTGGAGCTGGCATGAAGCAAAGATAAAGATTTGATAAAGAGGGATGTCAGGGTGAAAAAGTTGGCTCCTCTCTTCGCTCTGCACAGAAGGAGAGGTATGGGATGATGATGGGTGATGAATTCTTGTTTCATATTGTACAGGTGCGAACATGGCAACCCGCCTTCTCTTGATAGATGATGACCCAAAGATTCTCTCACTGCTGCAACGAGGCCTAGCGTACGAAGGCTTCGAGGTCTACACCGCCCTGGATGGCGAGTCCGGGCTGGCCGCTGCGCGTGCGTACCAGCCACATCTTGCGCTGCTCGACATCACCATGCCGGGGACCGATGGCTTCGAGGTCTGCCGCCGCCTGCGTCTCCACGGGGAGATCGCCATCATCATGCTCACAGCCCGCGATGATGTTGAGGACAAGGTGCAGGCACTGAATACCGGAGCCGATGACTATGTACCCAAGCCGTTTGCCTTCGATGAACTGGTGGCTCGCATCCGGGCAGTGTTGCGTCGTCAGAATGCTGGCGAAGAACGTCTGAGCTATGCCGACCTGGAAATCAACCGAGCGACCCGCGAGGTGTATCGGGCAGCTGACTGCCCTGGAGTACGAGCTCCTGGTTCTCTTTCTGCGTCATCCCAGGCAGGTGCTGACCCGCGATCAGCTTCTGAACCAGATCTGGGGCTATGATGCCGAAACCTAAACAAACGTGCTGGAAGTGCGTATCGGCCATCCGCGCCAGGACAAGCCACTGAGAATGCACGAGCAGAGAGCTTTTTCAAGACGGTGAAATAGGAGGAGGTCGACGTGCATTGGTACCAGACCTTTGAGGAGGCACAAGAACACTTACAGACCTTTCTGGAGGATGTCTACAATGCCAAACGTCTTCACTCCTCGTTAGATTATGTACCTCCCGATGAGTTTGAAGAGAACTATCTCAAGTGTTCGTGTAGGAGTGGTATGGATTTTAAGGGGGCACTCCAGCCAACAGGTGTCAACTCAGGTGTCAAAAACGCAATATGTCGACGCAGACCAGCCGCAGAGTTAGGTCTATAAACAACACTATAGTATATGTTCCTAATCCAGACAAGTGGGGAGCAGATTTTAGAAGGAGAAGGCTATGAAGTGCGTCATATGCAAGTATGGAGCAACGGAGCCAGGAACAACGACGATGACGCTTGAGCGAGATACAACAACCATCGTATTCAAAAATGTTCCCGCTGAAGTCTGTCAAACATGTGGCGAAGCTTATGTAGATGCAGCAACAACCAGAAAGTTACTTCATATCGTTGAAGAGGCGACACAGATGGGAATCCAGGTTGATGTGCGCTCATATGCAGCATAGGGTGAGAAAAAGTGGGCGCTACAGGCTGAAGCAGCTGCACCTCTATCCCAAGCACACAAAGTTGTCCTCTTGTCCCGGTCGATGTATAATCTGACACAGGCGGAAAGGGCATGCTCCCTCAATCACTTGTGCCCGGATACGTGCCATCACACGCAATCAAAGGAAAATAGTAATCGTATGCTGCTAGAAACGTTGCCTTTAGTTTTGTTTATCGTCCTGACGGAACTCTCCATCGGCTCGGTCGGTGTGCTGATGTTTCTCGACTGGCGCAACGAGGTAAAACGGGGATTTTTAGTATCCTATGCTTTTATCTACCTCGTGCTGGTCGGCTTAACCTACCTGTTCCAGCAAGGTTTCGCGACCCCACAATTGCTGAACACATATAAGATGCTTGATCATGCCTGGACTGGCTATCAAGCGACGCCGCTCCTCGTCTTTTTCTTGTTACTCATTCTCTATAGCGTTTTGCTGCTGGTTGATCGTACCGCCGGTATCGATGCCAAAAAGCAGGAGGAGCAAGCAAAGGCCGAGGGCGTAACGGTTCGTCCTTCAATCGTGCGTATCGTACGCCTGACTGCCGGTGCTTTGACCGTCCTTGCTGGTCTGGTGACGCTCTTCGTGATGGCGATGATCTATCGTCCTCTCGGTGGCTCTACCTTTGGTGGTGCATTTCTGGTGCTGGGTTTCTTTGCCTCCGCGTTCGCGCTCGGTGGGGTTATGACCTCCATGTGGCTGGGCCACTGGTACCTTGTCACCCCCGCGCTCTCCGAGAGGCCGTTGCTGTTCTCGACGTCCGTTGTGCTGATCGCTATCCTGGCACAGATCGTCTTCTCGGTGCTGGCCGGGCCTAGCACAGCCTCGGCGGCCAAAGCAAACATCCACACTAATAGCACGTCTGCGGCTATTGTGGCGACAACAGCGGCATCACCGGCGCATAAACCCGCTCAGGTGAAGCCTGCCAGCAATACGCCGACGGTGGCACCTTTGAGCGCGGGGGCGATTGGTTGGCTGCGTATCCTGGTTGGCTTTGCCCTGCCGCTCGTTCTCGGTGGCCTGGCCTGGAAGCTCATACGCGACCGCTCCTTCCAGTCAGCGACCGGCATGCTCTATCTGGTGGTCGTGTTGACGCTGGCGGGCGAGATCATGGGGCGCGGCCTGTTCTTAATCGGCCTGGTTTAGTATCTTGCTCCTACTAAAAAAGGCAGGAGACCTCGATTTGTCTCTTGCCTTTTTGCCTGTCTGCCGATAGGCAGTTTCTCAACTCCTACGACTCTTTTTGACGGAGCGCTCTTTCGCGCTCTTTCAAGTCTCGCCGCAAGATTTTCCCGGAAGCGTTCTTCGGCACGATATCGATAAATTCTACAAAGTGTACTTTTTTATAGCCTGCCAGCTTGCCATTCGCGAACGTTATAATCTCTTCTGGCGTGGCCTCGATACCTTTGCGCACCACTATAAAACCTTTGATCAGTTCGCCCGCCTCGTCGTCCGCCACGCCGATGACGGCCGCGTCCATCACCGCCGGGTGCTCCATGAGCAGCGACTCAATCTCGGCCGGAGCCACGCCGAAGCCCTTGTATTTGATCATCTCCTTCTTGCGATCCACAATGTACGTGTAGCCATCGGCGTCAACGTGCCCAACGTCGCCCGTGTAGAGCCATCCGTCGCGTAATGCCCGTGCAGTCTCCTCTGGCGCTTTCCAGTAGCCTTTCATGACCTGCGGACCACGGATGAGAATCTCGCCATCCTCTCCTTGCGGCACTTCATGCTCACCCGTTTCCAGGTCAACAATTTTCTGCTCGGTATTGTTCACCAACAACCCTACGCTTTCTGGGCGTACCAGCGCCGGGTTATCCGGCTGCGAGTGCGTGAGTGGTGAGGTCTCAGTCAGCCCGTAGCCCTGTATGACGAGTGCGTTGGTTTTTGCTTGCAGTCTGCGTGCCGGGTCCACGGGTAGCGGAGCGGCACCGGAAAGGACATATTGCACGCTCTGCAATTTGTTCAGGTCCACCGGTGCGTTCGCCAGCGCGAGAACTATCGGCGGCACCGCGAAGTAGTGGGTGACCTGGTGCTTCTCACATTGCTCTAACGATTCCAATAGATCAAAGCGCTCCATGATTACCTGCGTGCCCCCGCAAGCCAGGAAACTACCAGTGAGCATGACGCCATAGATGTGATAGAACGGCAGGAAAAGCAGCGCTACGTCGCTATAATTAGCGTTGAGCGAGGTGGCGAATTGGATATTGTTGGCAACCAGGTTGCTGTGGGTGATCATGGTGCCTTTGGGTAGGCCGGTTGTACCTGATGAATAGGGTAAGGCTAACAGATCGTCGCCGCTGATTTCGACGTGCGGTGGCCGTTTGGGGGAAGAGCGGCGTAGCAGAGTTGCGAATGGGAGCGCTTCTGGCAAGCTTTCGAGCGCGGTTTCGCCAGTTATCAGGATGTGTTTGAGATGCGGGAATGCTTTTTCGTCCAGTACCTGGCTCAAGATGGGTGCTAAATCGCGCTGGATAAATATAGCACACGATTCTGAGTTTTCAAGCTGATACGCTACTTCGCGTCCTTTATATGAAGGATTCATGGGGCTGGCGACAACGCCGATGGAGGCTGCGGCAATAAACGTAATAATGTACTCTGGACGATTGGGCATGAACAGGCAAAGGCGGTCCCCTTTGCGCAAGCCAAGATCGTATAGTCCGTTAGCGATGCTATTCACCATTGAAACGACTTCGCGATAGGTGAATGGTAGATCGTGATAAATAATTGCCGTGCGATCTGGATTGCGCTCAGCGGCTGCTCTCAACAAACCATCATAAGGAGCTTCCGGAAAATCAAGCGGGGGCCGAAACAGTTCGGGTGCAAACATCTTGTCAGGCATACCAGGTATCCTTTCTGCTTTTACTCAACTTTGAGTTGTAAGAATCCATTGCGACAAGTTGGGGTGTTGGGTGACCGATGTGCGTTGCATGAATGTACATCTTGAGATGTAGCATACTCTAAAGTTTATGCTGAGGTCAAGCATAAAGTCAGGCATTCTACGCACCCCGCCAGTAATCAGCAACGTTGCGTGCTAAAATGTTGGTAACTCAGCGCATGCTTAGGCAACGTTCTACGCGTTTATGAAGGAGGCTTTGTGAGCAAAGAAACACCCGGCCTTATCTGGCCGCCATTGGCATTGTTTCCCACGTTTCAAACGCCAACCCACTTGCACGTGTACGATCTGCGCGGTGCCTCCCACGACATACAATTGGCCGTGACGACGCTGGCTGGCTTGATCAATCGTCCGTGCCCTCGCGTCTATCTACAATGCGGCGATGATGACGCGTTCTGGTTATCCCACGCGCTCACGACCGTTCCCTACGATTGTGCACCACAAACAGGTGACACCGCCTTTCATGCCCTGTTAGCAGCCTTCCGTTCCGTCATTCAGGGCCTGATCGTGTATGATCCGGCGTTGCTTGATACGGTGAATGTGGCAACGACCCTAGCCGGGCAGCGCGATGGCCTGGTCGTTTCACCCACGCTGGCTCAGCAGTTGCAGCGCGACTATCAGTTACCGGTCTTACTGGACCTGCGTACCTTTGGCTGGAAAACCCGTGTGCAGGCGTATCTATGGGCTAAGCAAAACCTTTTGAGCACGGCTTCCACCCACTTCGTGGCTGGCTTGCATCCACGAGCACTTATGGGTCTGCGCTCGTTTCTGGTGGCTACACGCACCTTCGTCTACTGGTTGGATGCGCGCAAACGCCTGCCTGATCGTGGCGCAGATTGGCTTTCCGAGCGCACCTTGCTACAACAAATTCTCGGCTCGTTTGCTCCAGGCAGCGCCCACCTGGGCTGGTTTATCGATGAAAATAGTGGTGTAACGCTCACCTCTCAAGCAGCCATGCCCGTGCTGGCGTCGGATTTTTTCAACAACCTTGAAGTCTGGTCGGCGCTACCGGCACAAACCCGGCCAGTAGCACCATACGAGTTGACCATGCCCAAAGCAAGTAAACAGAAAGTGTATCTCTCGTTTACGATCAGTGATGGCGACAACCTGCAATACGTGCAGCACCGCATGCGCCATCTCTGGCACGATCCGGCACGTGGCTCGTTGCCGCTTGGCTGGACCTTCTCGCCGCTCATTACCCTGGCTGCTCCCGCTTTAGCCGCGTATTATCTCGCGAGCGCGACTGCTCAGGACGAGTTTATCGCCGGCTCCAGTGGGGCTGGCTATATGTTTCCTTCGCACTGGCCCGACGCGCACCTGGCTCCATTTTTGCGACAGACCGGCCAGGCCATGCAAGCCTTGGGTATGACGACGTTGCAGGTATTGGACCTCGGCTCCTGGCAAAGCGCTGCTATCCCGTTGCTTTCTCGCCTCCCTTTGACCGGCATGGCGTTTACCGATCCCATTCGCCAGCGACAGTTCGTGCAGGCGCTCATGCCTTACGGCCTGCGTGGCGTCCTCAGTGGCTCGGGAACGCTCGTACCCCACTCGCACCTGGTCGATGATGGCACGCCGGTGTACGTTAACCTGGGGCTGGCTGGCAGCGTGCGCACTGCCATCGCCATGATTAAGGGTGCTGTGCTCCTCAACCGTCGTCGTCCCTGTTTCCTGAACGTCTATATTCTCGCCTGGTCCATGACGCCATCCGACCTGCTGCAAGTCGTGCGGCAGTTAGGGGACGCGTACGAAGTCGTGTTGCCGCGAACGCTGTTGGAGATGGTACGCGCCCGTTGATCATCCTCTGCTTCTGCAAGCATGCACCTGGCATTTCTCGTTAGAGTCAAAGGTAGGCATTACTCAAAGTTTTTCTTGCACAGTAACGCGTTACTTAACCTTATAAAAGTGAAAATATTATCTAGTGGTCTAGATGTCTTGACAAGGCTTAAAAAAATACTTAAACTAAGTATAAGTTGTTTTTCATGAAACAATGTGCATCGGCGTATTGATATTTTTAGTGTGAAAAAGCTGATGAATAAAAGCTTCTTTATGAGTAACATAACGGCGTTCACTCATTGTTGAGGCATTTCTTCAAGGAGGAAGTTTGCATGCGCATTTCTTGGCGATTTCTTACGGTCCTCTCGATTGGTACTCTCGTGTTCGCCAGCATCGTGGCATCAGGAGCACTCGTACTGGGAAGGGTTTCCCAGGCTCACGCGGCGTCGGCACTTCCGAGCGGATATTTTGCTCCCTACGCGGAGGTTGGCGTTGGCGATTCCCTGGCATCGGTGACGCAAAATACCGGGCAAAAGTATTATACCCTGGCATTCATCATAGCCAATGGGTGCCAGGGCGTATGGGGTGGTGGTGGCTCAAACGTGAGCAGTGATATTCAGGCTATTCGTGCCCAGGGTGGGGATGTGATTGTCTCCTTTGGCGGTGCTGCTGGGCAAGAGTTGGCGCAGGCGTGCAGTGATGCCAGCAGTTTACAAGCGCAGTACCAGGCTATCATCAACCGGTACAACGTCACCCACCTTGACTTTGATGTCGAAGGCGGCGAGCAAGGCGATCAGACCACCTATGATCGACGCAATACTGCGCTGGCGGCGTTGCAACAGGCGAATCCAGGATTGACCATCTCGTTTACACTCCCTTCGGCAACGACCGGCCTGGAAAGCGATAGCATCGGCTTATTGAATAACGCCGTTTCCCATGGAGTTACCTTCAACATCGTGAATCTGATGGTTATGGACTACGGTGGCCCGGATAGCCAAATGGGCCAGGAAGCAATCAATGCGGCCAATGGCCTGCATGGACAGTTGCAGCAGATCTTTCTTAATAAATCATCCAGTCAGCTCTGGTCAATGGTAGGACTCACGCCGATGATTGGTAAGAATGACAGTAGTGGTGAGGTTTTCAGCCTGAGCAACGCCTCTCAGGTACTGTCCTTCGCGCAATCAAACAAGATCGGTGAATTGTCCTTCTGGGCGGTCTCGCGTGATAACGGAGGCTGTCCTGGTGAGACTGGTAATGGTAGCTCGGACACCTGTAGTGGAATCTCGCAGTCGAATTATGCCTTTCTCGATACCTTCGAGCCGTTTACGAGCGGTAGCAGCGGTGGTGGTGCTACTTACTATAAGATTGTGAACCAGAATAGCGGCCTGGCGCTCGACGTAACCAATCAGTCAACGAGTAATGGGGCCGTGGTGCAACAATGGGACTACGTAGGTGGCGCGAATCAGCAGTGGCAGTTGATCAGTGTTGGCGGCGGCTATGACGAGATTGTGAACCGCAATAGTGGCCTGGCGCTCGACGTAACCAATCAGTCAACGAGTAATGGTGCGGTGATTCAACAATGGGCCTATACGGGCAATGGTGGAGCGAACCAGAAGTGGCAAGTGGTGGATGTGGGGAGTGGTTACGATAAAATCGTGAATCAAAATAGCAGCAAAGTGCTCGACGTGACGAACCACTCGACGAGCAATGGTGCGGTGATCCAACAGTGGGACTACGTTGGAGGATCGAACCAGCAGTGGAGCTTACAGCAGGTGTAGATATCCGTTCATGCTGTTCCCGGCGTTTCTCATGTGCAGTGCCCCCGCAAATACGATGGCACTGCACATGTTATTATGGTAACCTTACTGCAATAGGGACCCTGGTATCAGTTATAGATAAGAGGAGAACAGCATGAGTATACGCAAGATAGAAACGCCGCTGGTAAGTAATGGCTATCCATTGACTCGTTCAGAACAGGGCATTAGTTGGCTGGTACCCAGCGATCCATCTCGTCCGCTGGAAGCATTACGTGAGCAGTATCGTGAGCAGGGCTATCTCTGGTTGCGGGGCATTCTCAATCGTGAACGCGTGTTGGCATTTCGTCGGCGCTTCTTTGAAGCCTACGCATCCACTGGATTATTGGCTGAGGGCACCGATCCGTCTGCTGGTATCTTTGCGGGCAATTTCGTATCGCACGAAGTCAGGCAGCGGCTCTTGATGGAGATTGTGCGCTGGCCCGAATACGAGGCGTTCTGCCTGGCACCTGAGATTATCGGGTTCTATGAAAAGTTCTTTGGCGGCAAGGTGCATTTGCTGAAACGTAAGATCATTCGCTACACCGCGCCGGGCGATAAAAATTGTACTCCTGGTCACTACGACCTGATCTATTTGCGCGCTGGCTCCGATAGCGTGTGCAGTAGTTGGATTCCGCTTGGCGACATTCCAGTAGAAATGGGTGGCCTCGCCTACCTTGAACATTCGGATGCCTTAGGACGCAAGATGGAGGCCGAGTTTACGGCGAAGAACGCCACGCTATCGCCTGAAGAGCGTATCAGCGCCTACAACAAAAATATGTCTGCGGGTGGCTGGGTCGGCAAAGACCTGGCTGCACTGGCCGACCTCATTCAAGGCCGCTGGTTGCTTGCCGATTATGCCGCTGGTGATATGGTTGTGCATAGCCCCTATATGATCCACGGCTCGACCGAGAACCACGACCCCTTGCAGCGCATGCGCCTCTCCACCGACATTCGCTACCAGCTACAAGGCGACAAAATCGATCCCCGCTGGAACCACGACCACTTTGTCGGCGATAATTTATAATTGCTATATGGAAACCCACTGATGGTCGCATGCGACCATCAGTGCTTATCAATATAACGTGTGCGAGACATATAAAGGAATAGTAATGGTTTGGCCAAACCATTACTATTCCTTTATATGTCTACTTACAGTGCTTTGCCATGGACAAGCCGCTGATTGTATGACGTGTGGACGTAGCATATGTTATACTCACTATCAAAGGCATAATATGAGAAATAACGCGATGCTTGTAATCTTTACAATGACTCCTTTTCCAACGCCTCATACTGTTCAAGAGAGGAAAGAGCGAATTGAATCAACCGTAATGTTAACCAGGGATGGTCGCTCCCGTTC
>DATAYF010000043.1:0-10105 GCA_036272735.1 Ktedonobacteraceae bacterium | reverse complement strand
CAGTGGGCGAGGCAGTCGAAAATTGGTGTCGTAATAGTGAAGGTGCCCATTATACAATCCCTCGGAGAACTCGTCATTGTCATCAAGGACTTGATTGTTGATCACCTGGCTCATCTCTGGTTGCTGAGTGGTTGCCATCATGCAAGCTCCTTTTTTGCTTGACGTGTGACTCTCCTGCCGCTATGCTAGCGAGTGTGGAGAGACTAAAGTTGCTTTACGCGCTAGTCTCACTACCAGCCTACGCGCGAACGTAGGCCTTTTTTAGGATACGCTTATTTTTTTCGAGAAAACCGCCATTTACTCGCCCAGGTTTAGACAAATTACCCTAACGCACCCATACCAAGACAATGGCAGATAAACTGAGACAAGTCAAGACATCAGGGACAAATGCTCCTTTGTATTGACACGTAGCAACAAGCCCCTTAGAATACAAAAGTATCAGACTTCTTAGACAAGGAATCAGAATAGACATATGTCAGACGATCAGCCCCATTCAGAGAAAATGATCTCGGCAAAACAAGTGGGTGAGATGTTGGGCTTCAGTGCAAAAACAGTCATTCGCATGGTAGAAGCTGGTGTGTTGCCGGGATATAAAATGAATTTTGTATGGCGTTTTAAGCGGAGCGAGATTGAAGAGTATATTCGATCTCGTAGGTATCATCCTCAGAGCGAAGACCAATAAGATGCTATACATCTGGAAGTATTCTCCCATTGCTTGTTGACTATTTAGCAGGAGGAGGGCGGCATTTCTCCTCCGGCTGAAGCCGCAGGTATCCTTCCGCCATTAAGGTCATTAATTTCAATAGAGGAATTTGTATGGTCAGGAGAAATAAAACCGCATGCACGAGGAGCAGCCACGTACCGACCAGCCTACGGGAACGAGCCATTCGGAAACCACGGTCGTAGACAACGCTACCGCCACAATAAGCAATCAATCTGCTTCACTGGCTCAGTCAGCGCCGTGGCCACCAGCGCCGCGTCCTCGACGCAAAACACCCATTTTGCAAAAGATCGCCCGCGTCAGCGCCGTCGTGCTTGCTTGTTTACTCCTGCTCGGAGGTTTTGCACTCATACTCTATAGCACGACCACGCAGTACCACTCGGCGGTCAACGATGCCGCAAACGTCTCGGCACAGGCCACGCACAACGCGCTCGGAACGGCACAGGCCAATCAACAGGGAACAGCCAACGCCCTCAGCACCGCCCAGGCCGGAATTAATGCCACTGCTACCGCACAAGTTGGCAATGTCGCCGCGGCCACGCAGGTCTCGCAGAACACCACTGCGACAGCATTAGCCTTGAGTGGTAGCTATGCCAACGCCACCAATGGACAACCAGCATTTGACGATCCCCTGACCGCTAACACAGGTCCAGGCAAATGGGATAATGGCGGTAATGCATCCCAGGCTGCTTGCTCGTTTGCAAGTGGCACCTATACGATCAATGAAACGCAACAGGACTTTTTGCAACCCTGCATCGCGCGAGCCACATCCTTTACAGATTTCACCTATCAGGTCAGTGTTACCCTCGTACAAGGCCAACAGGGGCAGGCTGGTTTGCTCTTTCGCGTGGCCGCGAACAACCAGGACTACTATCTCTTTCGCATTGGCGCTGATGGCTCTTACGCACTCGATGTGTATCAAAGCAACAACCAGGTCCGTACGCTGGCACAAGGTTCAAGCAGCGCAATTACCACCGGACTTAACCAATCCAACATGCTTGCAGTCATCGCACACGGCAGCACCTATATGCTCTTCGCCAACAACCAGTATATTACGACCAGCACAGATACGACGTTGAGCACGGGCAAGATTGGCGTGGCGGCCATCGACAACCAGACGCCGGTCACCGCCACGTTTAGTGACGCTCAGGTGTGGAGCAAGCAGCAGAAAAACAAGTAGTCCCTTCCTGCCTTACCCCTGTCCTATCACTAAAATTCTCTTTTGAGAATCTCATCCATAGACGTGATAATTTTGCTACGCATAGCTGCATCTTTATTCAGAGCCTCGGCAACTTGTTTGACGAGGGACTCTTCTTGCTGAGCGGGCAGTTTGTAGCCGTATTGCTCATGAACCGCTACCGAGGCAGCACGCTGTACTTTCTCGTCATCGCTCATGGCTGGTGGTGGTACGCGCTCACTCGTGCGTTCGCTGGTTGTGCCGGGAGGGCTATCGCCATTCAGCGGTTTGACACCGTTGGAGTTAAAGGGGACGTTCGCGCCAATGAGATGCGCGGAGTGCGGTGTTGCGCGTTCAATGTGTACCACGACGGTCTGTTCATCTGCATCGAGTGCGGTAATTGGGCCTTCTAAGTAGATAACTTCCGGCGAACCCCAAAACACGCGCTCGCCCTTGTGGAGAATCACAATCCTTCTCCTATCTTTTGCAATACACTATCGTCACTAAAGTATTACGAACAGACGAGAAGGATGGTGACGGACAGCTAAGTTTGTGTGGTTATTCGTTCATGAGTGATCCTGCGTGTGGTTTCTACCTATGCTATAATTTCGACCTTTATGCTTACTCCCCTGATGACGTTCTAGCTTACGTCTTGCTATTTTATGGTGGCTATGATCATGATCAACTTTGTTGTGGCTATGACCATTGCTGACATAGTAAACTGGTGGGCTTGCCTTGGGTGTTGTCTTTGTCACACGGCGATGGCTCTTGTGGCTGCTGTGCGCTGGTTTTGGTGCTGGCCTGGATGTCGTGTGAGCAGGTGTGGAGATGGGGACTGCCGCGCTCACATCCATCGTCCCAGATGTGTCTGGTAACGGATGGCCCTGAAAAAGTTCGCCCCCCAGGAGCGAGGCCGCGAACAGCAGCATCGCCACAAAAGCGATGATGAGCGGTCGGCTCAGAGCGCGAAAGCGCAGCTCGATGCTATTCCGTGCCCGCGCCACCAGGGATAATGTGGCGGCAGCATCGAGCGTGATAGTAGGCATCTGCGCGGCTGGCGTGATCACCTCATTCTGTTTTATCAGAGCGTTTTGATAGGCCTGATTGAGTTCTTGAGCTGACTGGAAGCGTTTCTGCGGCTTCTTTTCCAGGGCTTTCAAGATGACGTACTCAACTTCAGCAGGCAGAGCCGAATTATAGATGGATGGCGCTGCCGGTTGTTCTTGCAGATGTTTCAAAATGGTTGCGATAGGGCTTGCTGCTTTGAAGGGAAGAGTACCCGTGAGCATCTGGTATAGTAATACGCCGAGCGCATAGATGTCGCTGGCTGGCGTGGCGGGTGCATCGACCAACTCAGGAGCCATATAGTCGGGTGTGCCAATGATGATACCTGATTGGGTGATGCTATGATCCGCGTTCACATCTTTGACCAGGCCAAAATCCGCCAGGTAAACATAGTGATCGTCGCGCATAAAGATATTGGCTGGCTTAATGTCGCGATGCACGATGCCCTGATCGTGCGCAAATTGTAGGGCGTCGGTGAGTTGCATGAGGATCGTGCCAACTTCTTCAAGGGTGCAGGGGCCACGAACAATGCGATTCATGAGTGTGCCGCCCTCGATATAGGGCATAGCCATATAGTACCAACCCTCGTGCACGCCGTAGTCGAAAGCAGGTAAAATGTGCTCATGGATGAGTGCCGCATTAGCAAGAATTTCGCGTTGGAAGCGTTCGCAGTAATCCTCATTCCCTCTAGGGACCATCTTGATGGCTACTCGCGCTCCTGTAGAGAGATCCTCGGCGAGGTAGATTTCTGCCATGCCGCCATGAGCCAGGTGCCGCTTCACGCAATAGTGATGAATGATAGTATTGTTGAGTTCCTGCAACACTGTGGCTGGCTCCTTTTGCGTCGTACGTGACATGGGTTCCTACGGTCTTTTTTGGTAGATCGTGAGCTTTATGCAAAGCACGTCTTTCCACGAAAAAGCGTGCTTGCTCTCTTTTGTTTACATAGATAGACACGCGCAGTTAATCAAATAAGTGTCAGGGGCATCCATAGGTCGAAAAGCGCGAACGTGTCGGCCTCCGTCACCTGATCAGGGTGAAAAGACGTTGTATGTGCATGTTACCACGTATTTCGTTGCTTCGTCTTATACAGTAGCAAATAAAGTAGATTCGTATAGTGTCGTTTGATGCAAGAATAGCATCGAGGCTATTCTTAGGAAGGTAGATGATTTTGTCCCTCTTACACACCTGTAAAACCTTGTTTTCGTTAGCGTTTCTCCCTTTCTACACCACTTCGACCGGCTCGGTTGCCAGCAAAGAAATCACTATTGACGTACCACATGTCATTCCTCCCCTGAAGCAGTGGACCAGCAGTCCCGCGTACTTCGTTTTGAATGCGACCTCGCGCGTGCTGCTCGACCAGAACAGTGCCGCGCAATTACAGGCGACCGCTGAAGCGTTCGCCGAGGACGTACAGCAGTTGCTCGATCAGGAACTAGCCGTGTGTGTCGGAACCAGCCAGGATAGCCGCGCTGGTGATATCGTGCTTACGCTGGATGCAAGCGTGGCAACCTCCAATAAAGAGGCGTACGTGATGGAGGTGAATGAGCGTGTGGTAATTCGTGCTGGTAGTGAGCATGGCGTTTTTTATGGGACGCGTACACTGCTGCAACTGTTGAAGCAAAACACGTCACTACCTGGCGGTATTGCTTGTGATTGGCCCGATTACCCCGAACGCAGCCTGATGGTCGACATGGGGCGCAAATATTTTTCGCTGCCCTGGTTGGAGAGCCATATTCGCGAGCTGGCCTACCTGAAATACAATTATTTTCACTTTCATGTTTCGGATAACAAGGGCTTTCGCCTGCAAAGTGAACAGCACCCGGAAATTGTCTCACCTCAGCACTATACGAAGGCTGACATACAGGCGCTGATTACACTCGCGCAGCGTTATCACGTCACAATTGTGCCAGAAATCGATATGCCTGGTCATATGGATACAATTTTGGCGGCCCATCCCGAATTGCAGTTGAATAACGCGCAAGGTGAGCGCTGTAGCGGCGATATTGACCTGGCGCAAGAAGCATCGTATCGTCTGATGCAGGACATATTGGAAGAGTTCCTTCCACTGTTTCCTGGTCCTTACTGGCACATTGGCGCTGATGAATATTTAATGTATACCGGCTATGAACCCTACCCACAGCTTGCAGCCTTCGCGCGGCAGCATTACGGCGCTCAGGCCAGCGCACGCGATACATACCTGGGCTTCGTAAACTGGGCCAACGCTATCGTGAGGGCGCACGGCAAGGTGACACGCGTCTGGAACGATGGCTTACATAGCGCAGACGCGATACCGCTGGACAACAACATGATTTATGAGCACTGGACCGCGTCGTCAGACTCATTGACGCCACAAGAGATCGTTAACCAGGGCATGCCTATCATGAATGGCAACGGTAGCGGGGATCTGCTCTATTATGTGCTGACCAGCAAGGGCAGAAGGACCTGGAAGGCTACGGCGCAGGAGATTTACGAGCAGTTCGATCCGCACGTTTTCAGCGGCGGCGGTGAACTGGAGCCACGTCATCCCTTCAATCTGGGTTCCAAGCTGCACGTGTGGTGCGATTATCCCGAAGTCGAGAGCGAGCAAGAGGTTGCATCCGGCATCATGGGACCATTGCGTGCTCTAGCGCTAAAAAATTGGGGCGCGTCAACTGACAAAGACGACTACGCCAGCTTTGTCGCGCTCATCGAGCAAGTTGGTCACGCGCCTGGCTATGCCCTCGCACAACCAGTGGATGCTACCACAGTGCTCGATATGAGCATAGACGAACAACTGCAGTAGGACGCATCATATGATTCCGCCTGAGGAATGCAGTTGTCACAATGCATAGATAAGTGTGTATGGTCTCGGATACCATACACACTTATCTATGGCCTCCGAGACCATCGATGATGTTTGATCATTGCGCTCATCATTTTTCGCTGCTTGATATACTTGTATATAGAGAAACGAAAACCCCATTATTGTTTCCTCTCGTAAAATATGGTATCTTACAATAGCTATTTTATATGAAACAAGTAGGAAGATTTGCTGCTGCGCCCGAGCCAGGGGCGCATGTGTTTGTTAAAGGACTCATCGACCCAATTATGCACGAGAAAAGTTTATCAACACTAGAATTTCCCAAAATCTTGGAGAAAGTCGCACGAGAGGCCGCATTTTCGGCCAGTAAACAATTGGTGCAAGATCTGCGTCCAACGGCAGATCTGGACGAGGCGCGCCAACGACAGGCCTTTACCAGCGAAGCTTCGCGGCTCATCGACCTGCACGCCGATATTGGTGTACGCGGGGCTCATGATATTCGTCCTCTTCTGGCTCGTGCAGCACGTGACGGGGTCTTGAGTCCGAGTGACCTTGTGGACGTGCTGGCAACCACACGCAGTTCGCTCTACGTCGCCCGTGCTTTGGAACGCCTCGACCCCACGTTTTTCCCACTGCTGCGTGCGCTGGGCATGGACATCCCGCAACGTCCACAGATTGCACGGCGTATCGAAGAGACGGTCAGCGAAGAGGGTGAGGTGCTGGATACCGCCAGCCCGACGTTGCGCAAGCTGCGCTTTGATCTGCGTGGTGCAAATCAGCGCTTACAGGATCGCTTGCGCACGCTGGTCAACGATTTTGGTGGCGCGCTACAAGAGCAGATCGTCACGATGCGCAATGATCGCTACGTGGTGCCGGTCAAAGCCGAGCAGCGTAGCCAGGTGCGCGGTATCGTTCATGACCAGTCGGCGAGCGGCGCAACCGTTTTTGTCGAGCCGATTGTGGTGGTCGAGCTGAATAATCAGTTGCGCCAGCTTCAGATTGAGGAACGCCAGGAGATCGAGCGCATTTTGCGTGTGCTCTCGACTGAAATTGGCAATGAAGCGGAAGCATTGAGGAGCGTGGTTGAACTATTGGCCGAGTTCGATCTGCACCTTGCCAAAGCGCGCTATGCTCGCCTGACGCGTGCCAGCGAGCCACGTCTGAACGAGGAAGGGCGTATTGATCTGCACAACGCGCGCCATCCTTTACTCACCGGCAAGGTGGTGCCGACGAACTTTCACCTTGGCCGCGAGTTTTTCATGGTCGTCGTGACCGGACCCAATACCGGTGGTAAAACAGTGGCCTTGAAAACGGTTGGTTTGTTGGCGCTGATGGCACAGGTTGGCTTGCATCTCCCCGTTGACGAGGGTTCGGAGATGGCGATTTTTGAGGAGGTGTTCGCCGATATCGGCGATGAGCAGAGCATCGAACAGAGCCTGAGTACCTTCTCATCGCACATGAGCCGTATTATCGAGATTCTGAACCGTATCGACGAGGAACAGCGCAAGGCAGCCCCCAACATTCGCGGCGCGATGTCGGATGAACTGCTGGCGAGATTAGCCAGGCACCGCGCACGTTTCCTGGTGCTGCTCGACGAATTGGGCGCGGGCACAGATCCGAGCGAAGGTTCCGCGCTGGCTCGCGCCATCCTGACCTACCTGCTCGAACGGCACATTACCACGGTCGCCACAACGCATTATTCGGAGTTGAAAGCCTTCGCGCACGAGCAGGAAGGCGTAGTTAACGCCTCTGTTGAATTCAACATCGAGACCCTATCGCCAACCTACAAGCTGAGCATCGGCCTGCCGGGCCTGAGTAACGCGCTGGCGATTGCCGGTCGTCTTGGCCTGAACGGGCGTATTATCGAGCAGTCGCGTGAATTTCTAGGCAGCGCCGGTGTGCGCATGGAGAACTTGCTTGAGGGCTTGCAATCCGAGCGCAAAGTGGTCGAGGACGAACGTTTCAACTTAAACATGGAGCGGGTAGAGGCCGAATACCAGCGCAAGCAGCTTGAGGAGGAGCGACACCAGCTTGAAGAGGAGCGGGTACGTATCCTCAACGAGGCACGTGCGCAGGCGCGGCGCGAGTTGGATACCGTGCTCTCCGAGCTTGGCAAAATCAAGCTTGATGTGCGCCACGCCAACCTGACGCACGAGCGTCTGGGGAGTGCACGCCAGCGTGCACGCCAGCTTGAAGAGAAAGTTACGTCGATACCAGAGCCACGACGCCCACGCAAGGCCGAACCAGAGGCACAACGACTGGACGGACCGCTACAGATTGGCGACAGCGTGCGTGTACTCAGCTTCAATCAAACGGCTGAGCTGGTGGGTCTCTCGCCCGACCATAGTTCGGCCGAGGTGCAAATGGGCTCGCTGCGCTTGCGTGTAGACAGCAATAACATCGAGCGTATCAGCAAACGGAAGGCGGTCGTCATGGAACGTTCTGTTGTACTGCCACGCCTGGAAGATCGGGAACCGGTCAATACACAGCTCGATATGCGTGGCTGGCGTGTCGAGGATGCGCTAGAGGAATTGGATACCTACCTCAATAACGCCGCGTTGTCGGGCCTGGCTTCTGTACGCATCCTGCACGGGAAAGGGACCGGCGCATTACGTGCCGCCGTGCGTGAGCAGTTGACACACCATCCCCTGGTAAAATCGTACAATCCCGCCCCCCCAAATGAGGGCGGTGATGGCGTTACAGTGATCAAGCTGAGTGCGTAAACAATTACAATACATAAATAATGCAGGGAAAGCCATAGCTTTCCCTGCATTATTTATGTATTCGGCGAAAAAAGTCATAGGCAGATAGTCCCTGGTCGGGATATATGGTACTATAACGCATGTAGTTAAACCGATGTGCACGTTTTTTTCGCCGCCTTCGGCGGCAAGGAGAAAGGGTAGGTGGGGACACCCCACACCCCGCCAGGGGCTACCGCCCCTGGTCCTTGTTTTGTGAAACTTACACATCGCGTTAGTTGGGATTGGCTGCAACTGGTGCGCACTTGTGGTGATACACGTTACTATTTATGACAAACAAATGTATTGGGAGCATAACATGGATAGCAGATTTGATTCGTTGCGGGACCTGGGCGGCCGCGGTCTCCATACAGGTTGGGAATCGCTCGGCGGTTTCCGCAAATTTATTTTGCGTGGCAACGTCGTTGACCTGGCTGTTGGCATTGTGATTGGTGCTGCATTTACGAGTGTCGTGACAGGTTTTGTCAAAGATTTTATTACGCCACTGATTGGCTGGTTTATTAAGCTCATTAGTGGACCAACTGGCTTCAACCCGAAAACGTTTGCCAGTGCTACCTGGCAGGGTTTCGCCTATGGCGATCTGATTACTGTGATCCTCAGTTTTTTCATTATTGCCTTTGTGGTGTATTTCTTTGTAGTCAAGCCGGTTACTGCCCTACAAGATCGTATGACAGCACGCAAGCCAGCCGAGGCGCCCACCACGCGTGACTGCCCGTTCTGTCTCAGTACCGTCCCGCTGAAGGCCACGCGTTGCGCGTATTGCACGGCACAATTGCCACCTGCTGATCAATCTTTTCAACCGGTAAATCAGCAGCCTTTTCCACAACATTATTCGCCGCAATCTTAGCGCGTGTACCCACGTTTTGTTTGGCTTGCATGGGACAAGAGGCTAGAGTATACTTGCACATGGATTAGGGATTGAAGATATCCCCTGGTTATCATCTCATTTCGTTTCGTAGTAAGAGGAGAAAACTGTTCATGGCTTCAACATCTGAGCCTATACGCCTGGAAGATTACGTTCGCGATATCCAGGATTTCCCCCAGCAAGGCGTCCTGTTTAAAGATATTACCCCATTGTTGCAGGATGCCGCGGCCTTCCGTGCTGCTCTAGAACGTATGGCGGCCCATTACGCGGGTGCAGGTATTCAAACGGTTATTGGTGTGGAGTCACGAGGTTTTATTTTCGCGGCACCACTGGCCTACTTGCTCAATTGCGGCTTTGTGCCTGTGCGCAAGTTTGGTAAGCTCCCAGCGCAAACGATTAATGTCGAGTACGCGCTGGAATATGGCACAAACGTGGTTGAGATGCATACCGATGCACTCAAGCCGGGTGAACGCGTGCTGATCGTGGATGATCTGTTGGCAACTGGCGGGACGGTGGCGGCATCCATTGATCTGGTCGAAGAACTCGGCGGCCATATCGCGGGCGTGGCCTTCCTGGCTGAGCTTTCCTTCCTCAAGGGCCGTGAACGCTTGCATGGTCACGATGTCTTCGCGCTGATTCAGTATTAATTAGGAAGTGGGCAAAAGGGATGAGCTGTTGCGTGTGCCCGCAACAGCTCATCCCTTTTGCAGATCGG
>DATAYF010000042.1:0-9940 GCA_036272735.1 Ktedonobacteraceae bacterium | reverse complement strand
CTGCTCCTGGTCTCAAATTGTACGAGCGGCTCTTCCTGATTGTGAGTTCCTTGGAGCGGGTCGCCCAAGGAGGGGATTTGCCGTCTTCACTTGATAAACTCCATCGGCTCCTGACAAAAGGAATTGCGGCGACAGAGCAGTTGTGGCCAGATGTTCAGGCAGGCTATGCTCTCGTCCATCGGGCAGCACATATTTTGACGAATGTGGATCATCTTTCATCGAAAGAGGTACAACAACAGTATGAGAGATTGCTTGAGGAAATGCGACACCATACCTTCCCGACCACCCTCTTCTGCCAGATGACCGCAACCTTTCTCAAAGTCACCGCAAGCTATCAGCCGGGATTGTTTCACTGTTATGACGTTACTGGTCTCCCACGCACCAACAATGATCTCGAACACGTTTTTGGCTCCACACGCTACCACGAACGACGTGCAACGGGTCGGAAACAAGCTTCTCCAGGTCTTGTCGTACGCGGCTCGGTGCGTATCGTTGCGACAATTGCCACGCAGACATACCACTTCAGTGGTTCTGATCTGGCCCCTCGCGACTTGACGCAGTGGCGTGCACTACGAGAGGGGATTGATTATCGGCATGAAGCTCGACGTGAACAATACCGTTTTCGGAAAGACCCTGAACACTACTTACTTGCTCTGGAGAAACAGCTATCCCAGAGAAAAATGCCATCCTAGAAAAAAATGCACTCAAGCCCTGGTTAAAAGAGCAATGGTGCCTGCCCAGGCGAGCCAGCGGAGAGTGTGTGGCCTGCATGGAAGATGTCTTGCGGGTCTATCAGCGGCCTTACGATGCGCGATTTCCTCAGGTCTGCTTCGATGAAACCAGCAAACAACTGCTCGCCGATGTGCGGGAGGTGATGCCGATGCAGCCAGGTCAACCGGAGCGTCAGGACGATGAGGACGAGCGCCGTGGGGGGGGTCGCCTGTTTCTGGCTTGTGAACCGCTGGTCGGGAAACGCGTGGTCCAGGCACGTCCACAGCGGACTAGACCCGGATTGGTCGCAGTTGGTCCGAGAACTGCTTGACGTGCAGTATCCCTGGGCAGAGCAAGTGATCCTGGTGATGGATCATCTCAATACCCATCCCATTGGCTCACTCTATGAGACCTTTGCACCAGAGGAGGCCGAGCGATTGTGTCTGCGTTTGGAGATCCACCCCACACCCAAGCACGGCAGTTGGTTGAATATGGCCGAGATTGAACTGAGTGCCCTGGGTCGTCAGTGTTTGGATCGGCGTCTCTCGACGCTTGAGCAGGTCCAGGCGGAAGTGCAAGCCTGGCAGCAGGAACGCAACCACGCCAACGTGGCCATCGACTGGCGCTTTACCACCGCTGATGCGCGCATCAAGTTGAAACGCCTGTATCCAGTCAGTAAATGAGGTGGGTCAGTCCACTAGAAGACTTTAAAGCTGGCCCTATCTGGTTCATATATAGAGGACCAAAGGGACCTCACAGAAAGAAATTAACAACAAGCGATTAGGCTCATTCATTAATCACTTGCCAATAAGAAGTAACAACAGATCGCATCCCACCCAAGAGGTGTGCCAATTTCGCCCGCAGAATCCTGGGATTTACACCAAAGTCCCTGCAAAACGGACGCATCTTGACCGCTTTTTCTCATATACTGAGGAGAGTTGAATGAACGTTTGCGGCAGGAACGAGAAGAACAGGAGCACGGTTGATGGCGAACCAACTTCGGGTGACGCTCGAAATCGGACCGAAAGGCAAGAAGGTGGCGGCAGTGGCGCCGGATTGGCCCGGTCTGGAGCGAGGTGCGAAGACCGCGGAGGCCGCACTTGAACGGTTACAATCCTATCTTCCACGCTATGTCCAGGTGGCGAAGCTGGCTGGGATGGATGCAGAGTTTGCAGCTCTCACCACGGTTGACATCGTCGAGCACTATCCGGGCACGGGCTCAACCGACTTCTGGGGCATCTCGTTCGCGTTCTCAAGCATCGATAGGCAAGACCTATCGAGCGGAGCATTGGAACGTGAACTGACCCTGATGCAGGCGTGCTGGGCGTTTTTCGACGACGTGCGTGGGCGCGTGTCGGCCCAGATGCAGAAGGGTCCGCGAGGGGGAGGGCGTGATCGGGATCACATCGTCCGTCATACGATTGGCGTGGAGCAAGAGTGGGCAAAGAAGGTCGGGGGGCTCACTCCCCAAGGTGCGATGCTGATCGACGAGGATCTGCAAGCGCACCGCGACGCCTATTGCAACGCCATTCGGGCGTTGCATTCTGAGGGCAAAATGGCCCGCACTTGGCCGCTGCGGTATCTGATTCGGCACACCGCGTATCACACGCTGGATCACGCCTGGGAAATGGAAGACAAAGACCTGACCGTTGGAGTCCAGCATCTGCCCGATTCTCAGCCCACATAGCACCCACCCTCGTTTGTGAGAAAGCTCATCACCAGAATAATTCTCAAATTTACAGGCTAAGGAAATTGATGTTTCGACGAAATTCTTGAAAAGTCAGGCGGGAAGCGGCTTCATCCAACTTTCTGAAAAGTAGCTTCGGCCCGCTTCAGAAATCGTTTCGTGCAAAATTAGTCGAAACAACAAAACCAAAGGAAGGAGCACCAGCAGATGCCGACACATTCACCCAAACGGCAAGCCCCGAAGCCAACGAGTTCAGTCATACAGTGGCTGCTTGATTCTGACCCTTCGATCCGTTGGCAGACGATGCGAGACCTGATCGATGCGTCCGACGAGGAGGTCGCGGCCGAGCGTGCACGGGTCACAACCGAGGGCGCCGGCGCGCGGCTGCTCGCCCTCCAGGCGTCCGACGGACGGTGGGGCGGCGCGGCGTGGAACCGCGGGTGGGACTCCACGATGCACGTCCTGTCGCTCCTGCGGGAGATGGGTCTCGATCCCGAAAGCTCCGAGGCACGGCGCGCAGTGGGCCTCGTTCGCGACCGTGTGACGTGGCAAGGATGCGGTCCGCAGGAAGCAGACGACAACCCCTTCTTCGCCGGCGAGGTCGAGCCCTGCATCAACGGACAGGTGGCGGCGAGCGGCGCCTACTTCGGCCAGGACGTCCGGGGCATCATTGACCGACTGCTCGGCGAACAGTTGGCCGACGGCGGCTGGAACTGCGAGGCCCCCAACGGCTCGATGCGGTCGTCGTTCAACACCACGATCTGTGTGCTCGAGGCCCTGCTCGAACACGAACAAGCGGGCAGAGGCAGTCCGGCGCTGACTGCGGCCCGTCTCCGCGGGCAGGAGTACCTCCTCGAGCGCCGCCTCTTCCGCCGGCAGTCGACTGGCGAGGTGATCGAGCGAGATCGCAAGAGCGACGCCACATGGACTCGTTTCGCCTTCCCGACCTGGTGGCACTACGACGTGCTGCGGGGACTCGAATACCTGCGCCGCGCCGGCGTCGCGCCCGATGAGCGCGTAGCCGAGGCGATCAACCTGGTCGCGTCGAAGCGCGACGGCGACGGCCGGTGGCCGCTCGAGACCCAGTACCCCGGCAAGATGCCGGTCGAGACGGACGAGGGCGAGGGCCAGCCGAGCCGATGGAACACCCTCCGCGCCTTACGAGTGTTGGACTGGTATTCAGCACGAGACTAACGCAAATGCCACTGGAAGGAGACTGGCAACGAGCCGGACTGGCTCGTGGAGTTCCGCTCCCTCTACGAACAGGGAGTTGGGCGTGCGTCTTTTCACGAACAAAGGAGTTGCTTTGTCTGCGGTGCGAGCACTCTTTTTTCGTTGTCGCTCGCGCTCCTGCGCATCTCGCCTGGCAGTAAGCCAACCTTCATATTGGCTTTTTTCGATATCATCTTCGAATTGCTGGTGGCGCGATGCTGCATCAAGGCGGCTCTGTATGTCTTCTTTCTCACGCTGGATATGCTCGTTTTCACGTATCAACTTTTTATTCTGGTGTGCCTGGTATCTAATATAGAAGATGCCAAAGAGGCCAGCGATAACGGCTCCAATAATAGCAGCCGCAATAGTTGCTATGGGCCCAAGGTTCGCATCTGGTGAAGGAGAACCAAGAAGTGCTGCCATTAGCGCTAGGACAGGGGAGAATGTATACGCAGATAGGTGAAAGAAAAGAGGAAAACATACAAGCAGAAGATAATTGCCAGCCCTTATGCTACTAGCGGATACGAATAGCATCACCGCCTGAAACCAGAGACTATTTATACGTAACCCTCACTATCAGAAGAACATTATTATATCATCATATTACCATATATTTCCACCTTTGCCTCTCTCCTTAGCAAAGGTGGAAATATCTTTCCACCCCTTATTCACGGGTATGCTTTGTGGCCCATGAATCGATAAATTAAACAAAAAGGACTGACCAGGAAAAACTTCCATCCTGATCAATCCTTTTTTATTGATAAGGTGTCAATTTGGGTGTCAAAATGTGCCTAAATGACCTCTAAATCCCTCTTACAGCGGTGTGCTCAAAGATTGAGCTTGTTTAACTCTTCCTTTTTTGAGCAGGAAGAGCATAACCACAATGCTGGAACCATCCCTGGGCATCCCGATCCGTAATAGTCAGCAATGCCTGGCCAATGGCTTCTTCCAGTGCTTCACGCGTTCTAGCTCCTGCTCGTCGCAAGGCCGTTTTGAGCTTCGAGAAGGCTTCTTCAATGGGGGAAAGGTCAGGTGAATAGCCAGGTAAGAAGAGGAGCTGGCAGCCTTTCGCTTCGATCGTCTGCTTGGCCCGTGCACTTTTGTGCGCTTGGAGGTTGTCCATGACGACGATCTGTCCAGCATGTAAACTGGGAGCCAAAACGTGTTCGACGTATAGCTCAAAAGCCGTCATATTGGCTGATCCTTCAAGGATCATGGCGGCTCCAACGCCTTCCAGAGTCAGTGCGGCGATCAGCGTCGTATTCTTGCCGCGGTTGCGCGGAACGCTTCCTTCGGCACGTTCTCCCTTTGGCGCACGAGCATACAGAGGTGTCAAGGCAATGTTGGAACCGCACTCATCAATAAATACCAACGCTTCTGGCGGAAGCTGGCTTGCGTTCTCTCGCCAAGCGGCCCGCTCCTCCTCGTTGCGCTCCGTTGCCCTGAGCGACTTTTTTTTCGCGTCCAGCCGAGCCTCTTGATCGCCCGGCTCATGGTCCACCGACTCACGCGTTCACCGTGGGCCTGCTCCCACATTGCGCAGTGTTGCGCTAGAGTGGCATCATCATGTGCCTGTAGCTGGAGCAGCACGCCAGCTTCTACCTGTGCTCGTTTCTTTGGAGGACGACCAGGAATCGCTTTGGGCTGTACATGCCCTTCCTCTCGTCGTTGCTTGAGGTACCGCTTGAGTGTGGCCAGAGAAATCCCAAAGAACTGTACAATCGTGGATCCGGGGTGACCCTGGTCTATTGCTCGTAGAACTCGTTCTCGCAAATCTTGCGAATACGCTCTCATTGGCATGCACTCCTTTCGATATAATCATCGCTTCACTTCTTTTCCGCCTTTCCTTCCTTTTCGCCTGAGCTTAAGCCCTTTGTAAGACCGTTACCATTCCCTGGCCGTTCTTCTTGAAAGGCTCCTCGCCTATCTTACCGCCTGTCTGGCTGCTCATCACCCGATTGCTCGCTGTGAGGCCAGAGAGCATCTCCGTTTCCTGGCAATTGCTCAGATTTTTAGAAGAGGAACGCCTGCCTTTTTCAATAGGGTGGTTCCGTGTTGGGCGTGGACTGCTTGCCGCACGGAACTGCCCGGCTGAAAGGTGCATCACCTAGAGGCGATGGTCTTTCAGCGTCTGGAAAAGTTGCTGCACAATGGGCGTGCCCCAACCGGTCGTGGCATCCCAACCGGGAGTTGCCTGGTAGCCAGGAATACCATCCTCGCTGTTGTTTCCTGTGGTAATATCGTGGAAATCCTGCGCGTAGACATCCTTGTTCATGCCCAGGCGGTAGAGCAGGGGATTGAGGAAGCCCAGCGGGTGACCTACATACTGATTGGCGTCCGCCGTAATGCCTGCCCATTCAGGAGCTGACGCGCTGGTTCCACCGCCAAGGTGGTAGCCATTCGCGTTCGAGGAGCTTGGGAAAAAACTCATATAGACAGGAACGGGCGTCCCGGCGTTCAGCGCGACATCGGGCAGGCCGCGGTGCCCATTGAGAAGCTGCTGATCGCTCTTTGGCAGCAACTGCTGATAAAACGGCTCTGAAAACTCCTGGCTTTTTCCGCCGCCCGTCGCGCGACCAAGCGCGTTCCAGACTATCTCAGCCAGGTAGGTGCCATTGACATCAGCGTTGAGGCTGGTGCCACCGACCGCTGTAACCCACGGCGACGCAGCGGGATAAACGACGGTCGGGAAAGGATAGGGATTGCCATTCACGTCGCGATTGGCCGAGCCAGAGTCACCGGCGGATGATAACACGGTGATGTCGTGGAGCGCGGCCTGCTGGTAGAACTGCTCAAACGCGTGGAACACCTGCTGACCAGCCGGGGTAAACAGCGTATTTTCGGGGGTGCCCCAGCTCTGCGAGATAATCTGGCCCAGGTGATGGTCCAGCGCGTACTGCTCCAGTTGTAGAAACTGCGGCATGCCCTGGACGCCCGCCGTTTCAGAGACCGGGCTGGTGAGCACGACGATACTGGCATCGGGCGCCATCGCGTGCGACCACTGAATGTCCAGCGAGGTTTCTCCCGCCCAGCCAAGTTGGTCTTGATTGGTGGGATCGAACGGCACGGAGCCGAAGGGAGCAAGCTCTTTAAATGATGGCGGGTTGGGCAGACCATAATCCTTATCGAATTGCTGTAAATCCGACCAGGCCGTCGGGCTGCCATAGGAATCGATAATCACAATGGTCTGGCCTTTGCCAGTATCGCCCCCATTCACCAGCGAGGTCAGATCATATGCCTGGCGCAATTCCTGGGGACTAAAGCAGGGAACTCCAAGGGCCGCCTTGCACTGCGCATAAGTCGGAGGCTGCGTCCCTGCCCAGTAAGTCCAATTGGGCAGGGTGATGGACGGACTGTCGCTGCTTGCAGCAGCCCTATGTACAGCAAACAGCAGCGACGCGCTGCACAGCGCCAGGATGAGAAGCAAGAAGAAGGTACGCCAGGAGAGAGGCGTAAATGCCCGATAGAGAGACATGATGCATCCTTTCATGATGGGAATTGATCTTCCTTCCAGGAGGAAAGACAGAAAAAGGAACAGTTTTTGCTGTTGGCAAGCTCTCTTCCATCTGTGAGGATGAGAGGCAACAAACGCGTGGAGCAGACAGGTTCCTCTCGTCTGCGTGCTCTTGTTGCGAGTGTAGCGCCTGGGAGCAGGCGTTGTCATCGTGGAATACCGCATAAGGGGAAACCACAATGGTGGGTTTCCCGCAGGTGTGTATAATAGGATCCATCGACCTTGACTGTCTGCTCCGTTTCCTGGTTTCCTTTTCGGGTTTTTCTCGCTCAAGCGATGAAGGAAGTGCTTGCCCAATCGGAAGAAGGAGACGAGAGGTGTACTCTGATCTGGAGAGAATGTTCATGAAGCACGCTCGTACCGGACATCTGCTACGCTGGTTGCTGCTTGTGTGGCTCGGCTTGATCGCTATCTGGGGCTTTCAACTCATGGGACTCCTGCTCATCGGCAGCGAGGGAAGCAGCAGCGGAGTCATCTCGCTTTTCCCAGGAGTGCCTTCTTCTGAGCCTCTCCGCGTTTCTGGCACCGTTTGCCCTCCGCTCTCTCCCTCTCTCTTCACGGTGCTCCTCTTCAGCGGATTGATGATAGGCCATGCTGGCCTGTACTGGTTCGGTCTCTCTGGGAAGATGCCACAGCGCTGGCGTTTCCCCTACCTGACCGTCCAGGGGCTGCTCGTGGGTCTGATCAGCTTCTGCCTGTCCCAGGGCAGGTGTGGGGCCGGGAGGTCTGCACTGCCAGAAGACTTCCTGATCTGCCTCTATCTCGCTCTAATTATCGGGGCGATCAGTCTCCTTGACCAGGCCAGGGCCATTCTGGCGGTCGTTGCCGCCTACCTTCTGCTGCTGGTGCTCAATACGGTGATCCTGCAAAGCAGAGTATCGCTCCTGGTTTCGCTCCAGGCTTCCGCTCAATCTGCGATCTGGTACCTGGCCATGATTCTGTTTGTTGCCGAGTATATCGTGATCTATTTACAGCAATTGCGCACCCATTCCCAATTGCAGGTGACGCATGTTCGTCTGAAAGCCTCGACTGCACGGATTGAGGAACTGACCAGGTCTTACGAACGTCAACGGCTCGCGCGGGAACTGCATGACACTCTGGCCCAGGGGTTGGCAGGCCTGGTCCTGCAGCTCGAAGCTGCCAACACCCATCTTACCCACCAGCGTGCTGCGACGGCCCAGGAAATTATCCAGCAGGCGGTTCAGTCCGCGCGCGAAGCACTGATCGAGGCCCGCGGCGCCATTGAGGATTTACGTGCGCCATCGACTGGCGCCTCTGAGGCTGCCGATCCTTTGCAAAAAGAGATTGATCGTTTTGTCGCGGAGAGCGGCATTCCCTGCAACGCGCAGATCCCTCAGAAGCTCTGCCTCTCTCCTGCTTTGGAAAAGCACCTGCTGGGCATCGTTCGTGAAGGATTGACCAACATCACACGCCATGCCCAGGCTCAACAGGCCTCGCTTTCTCTGGTACCGCGCGGAGAGCTGCTGGTGCTCGACATAAGCGATGATGGTATTGGCTTTGATCCCAAGGCGCATCCCGGGTCTGGGCATTACGGACTGATCGGCATCCGCGAGCGCGCACGATTACTCGGCGGCTCCCTTACTATTCGGAGTGCTCCAGACGCGGGAACGCGTTTGCAGGTGTCCTTGCCCGGTGGGCAAGAAGCATGGGGAAGCCCAGGTCAGATCCTGGGGTATCACGAGCAAGAGAGGGAAGGAGCAAATCTCCATGTCTGAAACCATTCGCGTCGTGATCGCCGACGATCACCCGGTAGTCCGGACTGGTTTGCGCCTGATCCTTGGGACCGAAGCAGATATGGAACTGGTCGGTGAGGCCGCAGACGGGGCTGCGGCAGTGCGCCTGGTCAACGAACTCCAGCCAGATGTCGTTCTGGTAGACGTGCGGATGCCCGAGATGGACGGGTTGCAGGCCATCGAGCATATCCGTCGTGCCTGGCCGCAGGTCGCCGTGCTGATCTTGACGACCTACAATGAAGATGAACTGATGCTTCGTGGACTGCAGGCTGGCGCGCGCGGCTACCTCCTGAAAGAGAGCAGCCAGGAAACCTTGCTCCACGCGATTCGGGCAGCCGCGCGCGGCGAAATGGTGATGCAACCAGAAGTCATGGCGCGTATTCTGACATACACGAACCACACACCTGTGCTCTCTTCCTCACGGAGAGAGCGCTCTGCCATGAACCTGACGGAACGCGAGCGAGCCGTGCTGGAAGGGCTGGTGCGTGGGGAGCGCAACAAAGAGATTGCCGCGCGGATGGGCATTACGATGCGCACGGTTGAGGCGCACCTCACCTCTATCTACACCAAATTACAGGTGGACTCTCGTTCGGCAGCCATCGTGGCGGCCATTGAGCGAGGTCTGTTACCACCGATCCAGGCAGAGTAAGCCGGTGGTGGTACGCTCGGCAGATGGGGCGCTCTCTTCTGCCCAGATCGGCGTGCGCAAGGGCAAGTTGCTCCTTTGCCGGAACCAGAGCGAACCCCCACAAGGACCAGGCGAAACGGCTCACCTGCTGCGACGCTGCCCTGGCCGGAACCTCCAATGCGCAGGAGAAGACTCCCAGCCAAGCTCCGATCGCCATCACCATCGAGGATAAGTAGAGGCAGTTCCAGTATGGTGGGAACATCCTCTTCTTTAAAAAAGGAAGAGTTAAACAAGCTCAATCTTTGAGCACACCGCTGTAGTACCTAACGAAGAGCTATGTGGTAGGCAACGGCGAGAACTGGTATAGTATCAGTAAGGTATAGCTGTTGTCGTGTCTATTATTGTAAAGAGTGTGCTATTTTCTGATGAAGGTA
>DATAYF010000041.1:0-7554 GCA_036272735.1 Ktedonobacteraceae bacterium | reverse complement strand
CAACGTGAGTCTTACCGTTTGACTAACATAAGTGTTGCCGCGATAGTCCTCTGGCAGAAAGTTTCACTCAGAGACAGGCGCAGGCTAACCACACCTGTCTCTGAATGGTCTTCTTGTAGCCCGAACGCTAGGCTTCCGCAAGAGTGAGGGGACGGATCGTTTTTCCATCAATGTCCACAAACCCATAGCCTTGGGCAAGTTGTGCCGTCAAGAGGACGGTACCGGAACGCTGCAATTTGGCTGAATCACTTGCTAATGCGGCAACGGCGCGTCCGACAAATTGGGGTGATTCTGAATTTCTGAGATCTAACCACTAAAACCCATTGACATAACCAGTACTGTGGTGTATATTTTAATTAGATTGAGTGCTCAGTCAAAAGCGTTAAACGTAGAAGGATTTTTCACAACAGAAGCACAGTCCTGCACTCCAATCGTGTGAGTGTTCGCAACATGTTTCTTGATGACACCCTGCATTGTATACAGGATGCCTTTGTAGGAGGTTTTCATCGTGAAAGCATGGACTCGTTGGCAAAATTGGGTCGCGTTAGTCCTCGGCGTTATTCTCTTTATTACCCCGTGGGTCTTTGGGACGTACACCCATCCCGCTAGTTCTTGGGACGCCTGGGTTCTAGGCGTTATCGGAGTCATTTTGGCCCTGTGGGCACTGGCCTCTCCCGCCAGCTCTATGGTCTCCAACTGGATTACCGTTGTCCTTGGTATCGTGTTATTCATTTCTCCCTGGGTCCTGGGCTTCGCTACTGTTACAGCAGCCGCCTGGTCTGCCTGGGTCATCGGTGTCTTGTTTGTGATTGCGGCTGGCTGGGTGATTTTGGAGTCACGCACTCCAAGTATGAAAGCAACAGCCTGATCAATTATTCATCGTACGTTGAAAAAACGCCCGCGCATGAATAGGGGGCCTGGTATATCAAGCAAACTTGCTTGATATACCAGGCGAGCAGTACGCCCCTGGCTTATGCACGGGTGTATTTTTTATATCCGGTATTTCCTTGCATGTATTATGAAGACAAAGGAGTATGAAAAAAGAGGCATACTGAATGAGTAAAAGTGAACAGAAGGAAGAGAGAACGGCGGCGGAACGCTCTACAGATGTTTCTTCCAACATACCTCCCCAAATAGATTCGACAACGGAATCATGCGAGCAAAAAAGTAGCGAGGCGCGTGAACGTATCCTCAACGCGGCCCAAAGTCTCTTCGCAGCCCATGGCTTCAGTGCAACCACAACTAAAGCGATCGCACAACAAGCTGGCGTGCCTGTAAGTTTGATCTTTTATTACTTTCCCAATAAGAAAGCTCTATTAGCGGAAGTAATCAACGAGCATAATATGCTTGCAGAGCTGCGCAACGCCGTCGAAATGCTAGATATTACCTCTCCACGCTCTGCTCTGATCATCCTTGGTTGCCGCTATATCACCATCTTACAGCGTCACGCAGAACTGACATCTATTCAATTGCGTGAATTCCGTTCGCACAACGAGGTTGCGGCTCAGTTTCGTGCCCTGCGCGCAGAGCATATCGAGCTAATCACATCATTGCTGGAAAAGACATTACAACCTGGGCAGTATGGGACATTACCGAACTTGCAGATGAGAGCGCGCCTGTTTCTCTACGGGTTGCTCGAAAGTACAGTAATCGATGATATTGCTGATCCTCTGCAATTTGTCGAGCAGATGACCGATGTCTTACTCACTGGCCTGAGTCCCAACCATATTAGCTAGTCTATTCACACGTACAGACGAATCACTCATTGATGGGGTAATGCAGCCCTAAGCCTGCACCACCCCATCAACGGCATACCCCACACAAGCACAAGAAACTTGCAACGTAACACCTATGCTCGATTTTTGCGTAGCAATCTAGGTTTGACACGTAACCGTGGGTTAGCAATCTCATCGATGCCGAAGTTAATCAATGTAAGTCCAGCACCCAGTAACGCGATACAGAATCCAGGCGGCACAAACCACCACCATGAGCCCAATAACAGCGCATCATTATTTTCGGCCCAATAGAGCATTGTACCCCAACTGATACTGGTGATATCGCCCAATCCCAGGAATTCCAGAGCCGTTTCAGCCAAAATGGCATAGATAATGGTGCCGAGCAACTGTGCAGCTACGATAGCAATTTCGTTGGGAAAAATTTCGAAGAAGATAATGCGCCATGTCGATTCGCCGTTGGCCCGCGCAGCCTCAACATACTCGCGGTTACGCATAGAGAGCGTCTGTGCTCGTAGCACACGTGCACCCCACGACCAGCCCGTTATCGTGAGCACAATGGCAATCGTGACAGGACCTTTATAGGCGATAAAAGCAGCCAGCAGAACCGTCAAAGGCAACGTTGGCAGAACCAGAAAAATGTTGGTGAGCAGTGAGAGCACTTCATCTATCCAACCACCAAAATAGCCCGAAACGAGCCCCACAACAACCGAGATAAGCATGGTCAGCCCACCGATAACAAGGCCCATAAACACAGAAAGGCGTGTGCCCACAACCATCTGCGCAAAAACGTCCTGCCCTGTTGCTGTGGTTCCTAACCAATGAGCAACCGAAGGTGATTGCATACGGTCCACACTGAGAGCACTCGGGTCTTGCGGAGCAATGAGCGGGCCGAAGATAGCGAGTAACAGGAAGAACAGCAGAATAACTACACCAATATTGACCTTCCGATTGGCGGTCAATAAGCTCCACCAGTCGCGTCCTCGCATTGATGTGGATGCAGGAGCGGCAGATTCGGTAGTGAGTTGTATCCCCATAGTGGTTAGTTTCCTCCCTGGCGCACACGTGGATCAAGTAGTACGTACATCAGATCAGCAAGCAGATTCGCGCCCAGCACAGCCAGCGTGATCACAAGGAAAATGCCCTGCAACAGCGCATAATCCAGGTTATCTATAGCCTGAAGCAACGCGTAGCCAATACCAGGGTACGAAAAGACGATTTCTGTCAGCAACGAGCCGCTTACCACAAAACCAAGCGAGAGCGCGAATGCCGTAATGTTTGGCAAAATGGCGTTGCGAGCCGCGTAGGAGAACATAATGCGCCACGAGGATAAGCCTTTCGCCTCCGCCATCACCACATAATCCTCCGCTAACGTTGTTACCATCGAATTGCGCATACCAAGCATCCAGCCAGCAATAGAACTGATAACGATAGTTAATGCTGGCAAAATGGCATATTGGGCCGCGCTTAAAATGAAGTCGATATTCCAGCCAGGATCGATATTATTGGCATCATAGCCACCATGAATAGGGAACCAGTTGAGTTGAGCACCGAGAATGTAGAGTAAAACTAGCGCCAACCAGAAGTAAGGGATCGCGGAGATAAAAGTAAAAAAAGGGGTAAGCACGACATCGGTAAACGAACCACGATACCAGACAGCGACAATCCCTAGCACAGTGCCGATGATAAAGCTGATAATCAAGGCTACGCCAACCAGTACCAGCGTCCACGGGAGGTCTTGCAACAGCACCGCGGAGACGGGCATAGGCAGATAGGTCACAGACGTTCCCAGGTTACCGTGCAACAGATTGCCGATGTATTGCCCATATTGCAACCAGAGCGAGTCGTGGTTGATGCCGAGGCTAACCTCCAGGGCGTGCATAGCTTGCGGAGAAACCTTGCCCCGAAACCTTGCCATCAACGCCTGTGCGGGATTGCCTGGTGATAAATGCGGAATTAGAAAATTGAGCGTCACCGAAGCCCATAATGCAACAATGTAAAAAAGGAAGCGACGTAACAAATGGCGCATGCTCACTCCTCAAAGGGCCGCCCGTGGTACGGACACGTGAGAGAGGTTGAAGGAGAACAGTCCCTCCAACCTCGATGAGAAACAACAACGCTGGCAGCGGGAACAACGCTCGAAACAGCGTATAGCTGAATAGAGACGTGTTAACTAGCCGGGTGCAGATTCAACACCACATATTCGATATCAGGATACTCAGCAGCGCCCGGTGAGGCATAGGGATGCTGCGCATCAGGCCAACCCACAAATTTCGACGTACTGTACTGATACCAGTAAGGTTCGTAGGTCAACGGAATACTTGGCAATTGCTGCACCATAATGGTTTCAAGGCCCGCAATAGCCTGCTTTTGGATAGTAGGATCGGTGGTAGAGGCAAACTGGTTCAAAAACTTGTCAGTAGCAGGGTCCCGCCAGCGCTCGTAATTCGAGCTAGCTAATTGACCGATGGGAGCACTATTTACACTTCCCAACAATGCATTGTACAAGTAATAGGGCGTTGGGCCAGGGTTAGTCCACAACATCGCCATATCGTAATTGCCCATCTGTAGCGCATTGAAGTAGGCATCAAAATCAATGGTACTGACGGTCACTTTGATACCAATGTCCTGTAAATTCTTCGCCATAATCTGACAATCGGTAATCCAGTCAGTATAGCCGCTCACCACATTCAGATGAAAAGATAACTTCTTCCCGTGCTTGTCAGCATAGATGCCATCTGAGCCCTTCGTAAAACCGACGCTCTGCAACAATTGCTGTGCTTTCGTCGTATCTTGCGAGAACGAGAGATTAGCATATGCAGGAGAAGTGTAGCTTTTATTATATGGCAACAAACCGGTAGGATTAGCAGGCGGCTCGTATCCGCTTTCACCTACTTGGTAGAGTTGATTACGATCAATAGAATCGCTAATCGCCTCGCGTACCGGCAACAGATTGAAAGGATACTTGGTGAGGTTCAAGTACAGCATCACAATATCGCTCGAAGGGAACCAGTAGTGGTTATGCTGCTTATCCAGGTTGATATACGTTTTTTGAATATCGGGGATGAAAAGATTCGTCCAATCGATGTCACCCCGCTGTAGAGCCAGTTCCGCGCTAGTATTTGAGTTGTAAGCAGGAATCTTCAACTCGTTAACTTCCGGCTTCCCTGGTTGCCAGAACTTCGTATTTTTACTCAATGTCACCAGTTGCGGCGTGAAATTTTTGAGCACATACGGGCCTGTACCAACCGGATTAGGATCAGCATACTGCGACGCATCGCCTTTCACACTGGACCATATATGCTGAGGAAGAATAAATGTTTGCCCGCCCAGATACCATAACATTGGACTGGATGGCTTGTTTAACGTCACCTTTACCGTGCTCGTATCAGGTGCAACAACATCTTTGATCAAAGGCGCAATACCGTTCACATCCATGCCTGAATATTTCTTGAGCAGGCCAAGCGTGAACACAACGTCGGCACTGGTCAATGGTTTCCCATCGGACCATTGGACCCCCTGACGCAAATGAAACGTGATGCTCATGCTATCTTGTGAATAGCTCGACGCCAGCCACGGATTGACCGTTCCGTTGAGACGATTGATGTCGAGCAAGGTTTCATAGATCATACCTGGTGTGCCACTGACGACGCTTGGCGAATAGGGGTTAAAGTTTCGAGGATACGCATCCTGCTCGTTAGCTAAAAGTGTGAGCGAACTCTGCTTATTTCTATTTGCCGTGCCGCCACCACACGCTGACAGAGTCATCAAGAGAAGCAAAAACATCGATAGGAGTAGCATTCCGAGCCTTGTTCTGGGTACCCTTTGAAATGTGCAAGCCATTGAGAACCTCCTAATCCGTTAGAAGCCGGTCAAATAATGGTGAGTTTCTTTTCTCTGCACTACAAAAATTCGCCTACGATGAACCCAATGCGTTTATCTACCAATGAAATTAATATTACTTATTTTCACCACAAAGTCAATATAGAGAGCGACACATACATTGTCATTGACGATATTACTAAAGGTGGCAACTGCATTCTTGAGCAAGGAGACAGACTGCGAATTTTTGTGATACATGCAATAGCAACATGCTTATTTTCATTATTCGCTGCCATACTCAAAACCTTATTGACTTTGTGATGAAATCTGTTTATCATCAATTCATGAAGAGAAGTAACCTCTTCGTACTTTTCATGGGGAAATGGAGCGGACAATTGCACCAAGGAGATAGCCGTCGTGTCTGATGTAGTAACAGCAAAGGATGTCGCTAAACACGCCGAGGTATCAGTGGGGACGGTCTCGCGCGTGTTCAACAATCACAGCAACGTCAGTGAAGATATTCGGCAACGCGTGCTGAAAGTCGCAGCCGATTTAGGGTACTTTCGAGCGACAGGTAGTCAGGCATTGGCTACCCATTCTCACCAGCGAATCTTGAAAGAGATAGGCTTTCTCTATTGCTCAAGCATCGAGGAAACGCCCGCAACTATGGACCCCTACTGGTCACCCATTTTTCATGGAGTGGAAAGCGAGTCGCGTCAGGCCAATATCAAGGTCACATATAGAACGATCACGGATATCTACCATACACCGCACCTGTTAACAACGATGCTCTACGAGATGCGCCTGGGTGGCATTTTGCTGGTGGGGCAGGCAGATGCCGCTACGATTGCCACTATCCAGGCGACAAAAACGCCCATTGTGCAGATCGACAACTACATCACCAATTTGCCGCAGCCAGTTGACACGATCCTCCCCGATAATATCCAGGGTGCAAATATTGCCATGAATTACCTCTTTAGTGAGGGCCATCGACGAATCGCCTTTATAGGCGGCCCCGCCACCTCAGAAGCGCAATTGAATGGCTCTATTTATTCAGTGCAGCAACGTTGGATGTGCTATTGCATGGCCTTTTTAAACAGAGGTCTGGCCATTGATTACAACAATGTTGAGTCTGGGAACCTCACGCTAGAAGGTGGGTATCAGGCCTGTCAGCGCCTCCTTGCACACAAAGCGAAATTTAGTGCAATTTTTTGTGTTGATGATATTACTGCGATTGGTGCGATGAAGGCGCTGCGTGAAGCAGGATACGCCATTCCTACGGATATTTCGATCATTGGTTTTGATGGAATCGACCTGGGAAGACATGTCACACCTGCGCTTACAACTATCAGCGTAGACACGCAAGCCCTCGGTTCCATCGCGCTAAAAACGCTGCTTGAGCGTGCAAATGATCAACACGCACCCTACGTCACAACGTTGATCGGCGCGAAGCTTCTGAAACGCGAATCGGTAGCCCCACCAGCAGAGTTGATCAATCGGAGGAAATCCCTATGAATCATGCAGCCTACAACGACATTGCACAGTGGTACGATGACTGACCTGCGCGAGAACCCTATCTATCGTGAAGTGTGGAGGCACGGCAACCACTGGAATAGCATGGAGCATCGCGTAGTACTTCACCTATGCCAGAAAAAGACCCCATGCAGCATCACTGATGCTCTTGCTCAAGTGGCGGTTGCGCACCATATTGCGTATCTTTACGTCTTCAAAGGCAATCACATCGTGAGATGACACCAACGCGTTTGCCTGCTTGCGGGCAAACGCGCTGCCTTTGGGTCCTTGGGATTTTCAAATAGCCCTTCGCCAACTTTTGACGGGCTTTCTTACGATTGGCTGATTTCTTCTTCGTGCGAGAGAGACGCTTGTGCAGACGCTTCAGCTGCTTTTCTGCCTTGCGATAGTGGCGAGGGTTGTCTACTGTATGACCTTCAGAGTCAGTGTAGGAGGCTAAGAGCCCAACGTCTATACCGATAGCATA
>DATAYF010000040.1:0-4897 GCA_036272735.1 Ktedonobacteraceae bacterium | reverse complement strand
GTTGAGATGAGCAATGTTCTCAATGCATTGGCACGGGAGGGCTATGTCATTACGAAGGATGATCTGGCGGCCCTTGGTCCCTACCAAACTCAGCATGTCAAGCGGTTTGGAAATTATGAAATTGATCTCCAAGCACTGCCGCAACCAATCACGGATGAGCTACTCTTTGAGATCGATCTCCCCAAAGAGGCCCAGTGCTACGTAAGCTGCTACGAAGCGCAAAATAGCAGGTATAAGATATGTATAGATAATATTTCGGGCACACATCAGGCCGATCTCCACTGCTCTGCCTTCCACGCCTCTTTCGGACCAGCGTTCAATCCATCAGCTATACCCGTATCCTTTCCTTCTGCACTTAATAAAAGCAGCTTTGATGCGATTTATTTCTCTTCTAAAACATATTTACAGGTATTGCCTGATACTTTGCACTTCGTAGCAGCTTACGTAGCACTGGGCCCATCAGGGAGTCACAGTATTTTGGACATCTTCAGCGCACCTGGAATGCAACGATCTTCAGGAGATCTCATCGGCTGGGTCTCGTTGCATTCCAGATGCGCAGGAACCCCGCTCATTGATCGGGACCCGCTGTTTGAGGTGCTTCTGTGGTCCGCTGGCAAAAACCCAGAAGCGCATGACAAGGTAGGAGAGCAGCGCGTTCGCGGCCACAGCCAACAGTTTTGAGGCATTGCCCCACACGGTTCCATTCGTGATACAGGAAGATAACGCCATCCCTGCGAGCCACAGGAAAGCATCGTTTGAAATGAGTTCGAGAGCGACACTGATGAGAAAGCGCCCAACCTCCCGGCGTGTTGGTCGCTGCGTGCGCTGAAACGTCCAGTACTTGTTCAAGAAAAAACTACTTACGGCGCCTCCGGCATACGCCAGAGAGTTCTCGACCACCAGGAACTGGACATTGTGTGTGGGAAAGCGCCAGAGCAGAGCATTGAGAACCAACACATCGATGAGTGTGTTGACTCCACCCACCAGGCAGTAGCGAAGGAACTGTTGGAATGTGCTGCTCCATGCATGGAAACGATGGAGCGTCGATTTTTGTCGGTATTGGAATGCTTTCCCATTTTTTGTCTTTCTTTTATTTTCATTGACGATAACAAAATCTCCTCTCTTCTTGTTCCTTCTCCATGTCTCCATGTCTTCTTCTGCTCATACTCATTTCTCTCTCTTCCCTGCATAGTTTCGGACACGGAAGATCGCCAGGGCAACTTTCGGCAATGCAAGGGAGGTGCGAGTGACCAGATACCGACTTTCCCAGCGAGGATGAAATTTCTGTTTAAATGGGAAGAGCGAGTGGTGGGGATCTCCCAGGTGCAGGCGATCCGTCACAAAACTGGCCAGTGTTCGTTGGACAGGAGTCATCTCCTGGAGCGTATCGGACCAGGCCACCAGCCCCAGGCTGAGGACGTTTGCTCCACAGGCGCGAAAACGCTCGATGGCCCGCACGAGTATCAGTTCCATCACACCTGGCGGAGTTATTGGCGTCCTGCGCGTGAGATCAAGCGCCCATCCCCATGCTCCGACTCCTTCTGGGTGGTCGCCTGTCGCAACGCTCGTCACACACCCATAGATGGGGGTAAAGGTCATAAATGCGCATACGGTGTCTGCACCCGTCATGGCAACTGCGGTCAAAAAGCGCGGGACTGTGCTCTTTGAGACGGTCGAAAGCGGAGAGGGCGTGGCAATCATCTCCGCCTGTTCAGCCATCTCGGTCAAGTCCTCCAAGCGTCCCACGCTAAAACCGGTCTCTCCTGCACGCTTGCCAGCTTTGTGCTCTAACCAGGCATTCGAGAGGCACTCAAGTTGCTGAAGGACCGGGAGAGGGGGGACGCCTTCGTACCACTGGATATGCACCCCTTCCCGTTCAGCGCGTCGGCTGCTGGTCCGTACATTCGCCAGACCTGCGCCACGCAAGGTAAAGGTTTGGGGGTTGAGTAGCGCTTCTTCACCCATCTTGAAGGCGTGCAAGTGGAGGGCGCGATAGGCGTCCAGGTGCTGCGGGCAGACTTGATAGCATGCCACATCCCATTTCTGTTGTGCGCAAAAATCTAGGAAGCAACGCATCACCCGCTCAACTGCTGGTGCCGCACACACGGGATCACCAAGGACCACAACTACCTTGCGCGTTAAGCGATAGTTCACCAGTCCCTCTCCATCAGGGGTCAAGAAATGTCTGTTTTTCGGAGCCAGACCAAAGAACGCCAGCGTGTGGCTGCCATAGCGGCGGAGCAGTTCTGCTTCTGGATGACGAACGCGGGCACGCTGGTCCACTGGATCGGCGTCTGTTCCTGGTGGTTGTCTGTTCATCATAGGGACGAATCCGTTCAGCAAGAAAGATCGGGAGCCGGGCGCTGGTGCCATAAGACACCAGCGCCCAGAACTCGTGGATCAGCGATGCGGGGTGGCGCAATCGTACAGGATGGTGGTGCCCAGTTGAGCACTCACGGCAGCAGGAGGGCCGGGCAGGGGAGATTGCCACAGGCTCGGCGGCACGGTCGCGCAGTGCTGTGCCACCCAGGACATAACAGTGCTGTCCGGATTGCCTGCGTCTGCAGGTGGATTTTCCCCCGGCAGCAGGAAGTAGCGCACCGTCCCGCCAGTGACCAGGGCCGTCAGTTCGCCGGGCGTCAGCGGATTGATCAGTGGCATCACCGGCCCGTTCGTAGCGAGAATGAGGGCATCAGCATTCACGTTGGTGGCGACCAGTACACGCGCGTGGCCCTGATGCCCCTCCAGGTAGCGAACCAGCGCCGGATCAGCGGTGAGCTGCCCGCCATTGCTCACGACGAAGCCACCAAGCTGTACTGCCTGGTTCGGCCCACCAGCGCCCTGGACAGCGAGGCCAGCACCCTTCCCTCTCCGCGCCGGGCCGGCCAGGGGAAGATCCGCTTCGGTCCTCTGGAGGATGGGGAGAGCTGCCCATATCGTCGGGGCAAGCAAAAGCGCAACCAACCCGACGGCCAGGGCTGGCCGGAGGAGGCGGGCGACTTGCTTCGAGCCCGGCAGGCGCGCAGGGAGGCGAGCGCTGATGAGCACTCCTGCGGCCAGGACGCACGAGACGATGAGCAAGGGGATCATCCACCGACCCCACGCAGGGTAACTGTTGAGAAGCAGGATCTGCAAAGCTCCGGTGAGCAGCAGGGCAGCCGGCAACAGCCAGCCGCGCCAGCCGGAACGCCGATAGTCCCGCCACATCACCACCAGGCCAATCCCGCAGAGAGCAGCGACGGCCGGGGCCATCACCGTCAGGTAGTACTCGTGAAAGAAGCTTGCGACGCTGAAGAAGATGCCCATCGTGAGCAGCCACATGCCCCAGAGCAGCAGTGCATGCACTTTGCGATCTTCTTGTGGGCGGGGGCGCCCCTGCCAGGCGAGGGCGACCAGGCCCAGCATCGCCAGCGGCAACAGCCAGCTCTCCTGCCCTGCCAGGGGCTGCTGCGTGAAGAGGCGCAGTTGTGTTGGTCCTACATTCCCTCCGCCGGGGGATTGGGAGGTGCCAGCTCCCTTTGCAGGTTTTGCGTTCCCTCCGCTGGGGGGTTGGGAGGTGCCAGCTCCCTGCGCAGAGCCAGCCAGGCGCTGGATGCCATTGTAGCCCAGCGCCAGGCTGAGTTCCGAATTATCCTGGGTATTGCCAACGTGGGGCCGCTGCGACGCCGGGGTGAGATCCACCGCCAGCACCCAGGAGAAGGAGACCACCAGCAGCACGAGCAGGGCAAGGGCAAGATGGAGTACGCGTTTCCTGATGCTGGTGGGAGCAGCCAGCAGATAGAGCAGCCCGAAGGCCGGCACTACCAGGTACGCCTCCAGCATCTTGATATTAAAACCGATGCCGACGATCACCGCAGTGAGCAGCAGCCAGCGCAGCCGCCCGGTCTCAGCCGCGCGCAACACCGCCCAGGCTCCAATGAGCAAGCACAGCGCCAGTGTGCTATCGATGGTCGCGTTGCGATTGGTCACCACGCTGACCGGGCTGATGGCCAGGACCAGTGCTGCAATCAGGCCAGCCACAACGCCGAAGTGGCGTCGCACCAGGTAATAGAGCAGGAGCACGGAGAGCACTCCGGCCAGGGCCTGGGGCAGCAGGATGCTGACGGTATTAAAGCCGAAGATTTTGGCGCTCAGCACCTGGAGCCAGAAACCCACCGGGGGCTTGTCGATCGAGGTGAAGCCTCCGGGATCATAGGCGACAAAAAAGAAATTGTGCCAGTTGTCCATCATACTGCGCACCGCGGGCGGATAATACGACCCGAAGCCGTCCTGACCCAGTTGGTAGAAGTCCATGCAGACCGCCAGGAGGAGAATTCCTCCCAGTGCGAGTCGAGGCCCGTGCACGGGCAAGCGCTTTGGTTCCTTTTGTTCTCTCGGATGCTCAGGTTCCGCCTGAGGACGTGTTGTGGATGCCTCAGCCATAGTTTAGTTCTCCTTTCACGTGTGTCTCCTGGCGTTCCTCTCCGTGAGAAACTGCGCCTGGAGAATCTGGTCGGAGGTCGGACACCGACTCTTATGATGATTTACTTCTGCGTGCAAGATCGGCTGGAACAAAATCGGAGCCAATAAGGCCATCTCGTGCTCAAAGGGTGCCCGTTTTACTACTCATGCCCCTTTTTATTCCAGGAATTATTGCACACAGAAGACAAGAGTCATAAGAGTCGGTGTCGGAGGTCGGGTGCAAACTATAGAAAGTCGCATTGACCCTCTGCTGGCTCAGCGGGATACTACTCAGAGTTGAGCGCAGGCCAATCGTGCTGGAAGACTGGGCGAAGAGCGGAACGGAACAAATCAGCACAACCATTGCGATCATGCCCAGCCAGGTGACCAGCAACGAGCGCCACATCTGGCGCAGACGCCACCAGGCGAGTCTGACAATCGCGGGCAGCAGCGTCAG
>DATAYF010000039.1:0-8524 GCA_036272735.1 Ktedonobacteraceae bacterium | reverse complement strand
GCCCTGAGAGAGACTTGCTCATAGCCTTTGCCATTTTGCTTGCGCTTGCGTTTCCTGCGTCTCTTTTGCTCTCGGATATCGGTAAGCTGTTCGAGTCCAATCAATGCATGGTGATGCTGCGTGATGATCTGTTTGGCGATGCTATGGTTGGCGTGATGTCGTACCTGTTTTCCTGGATGAAAGATCGCCTTGCCTGCGGCAGTGGATGCCACCGCGAGATAGCGAATACCGACATCCACGCCGACCACCTCGCTCAGTTGTTCACCGGTTGGCTCAAGGACGTCGATTTCCAGGGAAACGAGCACATAGAAACACTTCTTTGGTTTATCGTACCAGAGCTTGGCATCACCGATGCTGGCTCCCTGCCGAATGAGCGCCATGTGCTCATTGTAGCCCTGGTATGGAATGGGAATACGTCCGCCCAGCGTGCCGACACTAACCTGCTGGTTTCGCCCAAAGGTGTAATCACGCTCATAGGTATACTGAACAGTGGGTGAGCTATATTTAGGAGGTTTATCCAGTCCTTTAAAGCGTTTCCTGGCGATCTTCTTTCGGCGATGTTCGGCATTCTTTTTGAATGTGGTCCACAGTCCCTTGTAGGTAGATGCCACCTGTCGTTCCACGCGACCGGCTAGTTGGGAAGGAAGATGATAGCGAGCGCGCAACTCTGCATACATCCCTTTGTATAGCGTGGTATTCCTACTGGTTTTGCGATGCTCGAAGGCATAGCAACTCACCGCACCCAGCGCATCCCGATAGGCCAGTTGCGTTGTGCGCAATGCCTGAAACTGTTGCGTCGTGGTCACAAGCTTGAGTTTTGCGGTGATGATCTGTTGCATGTCTTCGCTTTCGAGAAAGGGATAGGGCCGCTTCCCATCCCTCGTTCTCCTACACTGATACACACGGCTCACGAAGCTATGCTTGTTGGGCGAGGCTTTTGCGGTAATGCGTCTCTTCGTCAGGGGCCAGCGGCCCACGAAGGCGAGCCATACACAGCAGTATAACATGTGTTCTGGTGTTCTGGTGTTCTGGAAGAGCCACATTGGGCCGCCTTCCCCCTCCTTAAAAGATAGGGGTATCCGGCGGCCCAATCATGAACGCGCCTAGAGGCTTGTGCGATTGCGCTGTGTGTCCTCGTGCCGCTCGATGGCGAATTCGATCAGCCGGTCGAGTAGCTCAGGGTAGGGGACGCCGCTCGCCGCCCACAGCTTCGAGTACATACTGATCTGCGTAAAGCCGGGCATGGTGTTGACTTCGTTGATGTACACCTGCTCGCTCGCTTTATCCAGAAAGAAGTCAACGCGTGCGAGGCCGCTAAGATCCAGGGCTTCGAAAGCTTTGATAGCGAGATGGCGAATCTCCGTAGACAGCTCTTGAGGGATCTGCGCTGGAATAATAGCTTGTGATTGATTGTCAACGTATTTGGCATTGTAGTCGTAAAACTCGCCGCTAGCAACGATTTCACCAACCACCGAGGCGAGCGGCTCGTCATTGCCCATCACCGCACATTCTATTTCGCGACAATTCAGACCTTGCTCAATAATAACCTTCCGATCATACTCGGCAGCAACATTGATGGCGTGTTGCAGTTCAGCGCGGTCATGCGCTTTGTTGATGCCGACGCTGGACCCCAGGTTGGCTGGTTTGACGAAACAGGGATAGCCCAGGCGCTGCTCGACCTCGTCGAGAATGGGCTGCGGCGCACGCTCCCACTGGTTGCGCTTGTATGCCAGGTAGCCACATAGGGGCAGCCCCACGCTCTGGAAGACAAATTTCATTTTCTCTTTGTCCATGCCCAGCGCCGAACCCAGCACGCCGCAACCGACGTAGGGCACATTTGCCATCTCTAGCAGGCCTTGCAACTTGCCATCCTCGCCATAGGTGCCGTGCACGACTGGGAAAATCACATCGAGTGCACCGTTATCGCGCAACTGTTCGCGGCCCTGCAACGGGATCAGGCGCTGCACTGTTGGATCGCCGGTTAGCGTCACTGCCCGCGTTGCCTCCAGGTTTTCTTGTTGTGCCACGTCTTTGCCCGCCGCCAAAAGCTGCGCTGGTTCCGTACCGAGCAGCCAGGTGCCAGCTTTGGTAATGCCAATCGGCACCACTTCGTACTTGTCGCGGTTCAGGTTCTCCATAATGGCGCTTGCCGAGGCCAGCGATACTTCGTGCTCACCCGAACGGCCACCAAAGACGATGCCAACACGTATCTTTTTCTCTGCCATCTTCATTTCCTTTGTGAATGCTATCTATCTGCTTGTATCATGATAATTTGGCACTAGAGGAGGTCGAGCAGCGTTTCCATACGCATACCTCGCGATCCCTTCACCAGCAGCAGGTCGTGTTCATGCACCGCCTGCTTGAGCAGATCGGCCACCGCGCGTTTGACCGCTTCTAATTCGGCACTATTATGTACATCGGCACTAAAGTAGTATGCCTGCTGTTCTGGCATGCCCGCCGCGATAGCCCCTTCCACAAAAAAGCGGGCCTGCTCGCCAACGGCTACGAGATAATCGAGCGTGCCTGCCAGCGCTTCGCCGGTGGCGTAGTGCTCGGCGTGCGCGTAGGTTCCCAGTTCAAAAATATCACCCACGACCGCCCAGCGTTTGCCGCTAGTACGTTTGGTTCGTTGGGTATCGTGCATGGCATTGGTAATCGCTACGATTGATTGGCGATTGGCATTGTAACTATCATCAATCAGCGTGCTACCGTTCGGTCCTGCTTTGATTTCGCCGCGCCCTTTGGCTGGTAGCAAGCTTGCTAATACGACGGCGATATCAGCCAGCGGCATGTTGGCGGCACAACCGGCGGCGGCGGCGGCCAGGGCAATCGTGACGCCGTGCTCGCCCGGTAGCTGTAGCTGGACTGGTTGTTTCGCGCCCTGATAGTTCAGGAGAAAGCTGCGCCCAAAAAGTTCATCGCCACCGAGATCCGTTGCGCGCACAGCCGCGCCCTCTTCCTGACCGTAAAATAAGACGTGCGCCCGCGTCTGCTCACTCATGCCGCGTACGTTGGGGTCATCGTAGTTGAGCAGTGCGATGCCCTCGGATGATAGGACCTGGACCAGTTCTGTTTTGGCGATGACGATACGCTCTTGTGAGCCAAAATACTCCAGGTGTGATGTGCCGACGTTGGTCACCATCGACCAGTGTGGTGTGGCAATCGTCTCGCTCAACCAGCGCAATTCACCAACCCACTGCGCCCCCATCTCCAAAACGGCGTAACGATGCTCTGGCTCCAGGCGTAAGAGTGTCAACGGGTAGCCAATTTCGTTATTATACGAAGCCTGTGTTTTCAGGGTGGGAGCGTGCGTACTCAATACCGAGGCCACCGCCTCTTTTGTACTGGTTTTGCCGTTACTACCGGTAATACCGAGAAAAGTTGTGCCTTGCTGACGTCGTGCTCGTACGCGAGCCGTGGCGTGTAGCGCCTTGACGACGTCGGGGACCACGATCTGTATAAAATCGGGCGGCACATCCTCGACGGGTTCACAGCACAATGCGCCTCGTGCTCCGGCACGCGCTGCGGTAGCAATAAAGCGATGTCCGTCGACGTGTTCGCCCTTGATGGCTACAAAAAGGTCGCCCGCGCCGATCTGACGACTATCGTGGTGGGCTGAACGAAAAACTACTTCTGAAGGAGGGGTGAGCGCACTCTGGATAAGGGCTTGATTTTCTTGCAGAACATCATTGAGTGTAAACATTGCTGGCTATCCTCTGTTTTGTAGCGTTGTTAGGCAGATTATATCATGCCTGAGCCGTTGCGTCTTACTGTTAGTATTTCCTCAATGCAAAATTTTTGTGCCTCTAACCAAAGGTTAGTTACTTGACAAATAAAAGTTTCAATGCTACACTTTATTTCAGTTAGTGAAGTGGCTAACTATTCATCAGCGAGACTACGAAGCAAAAGGAGCTTTTTATTTTATGGCTTGGCAAATTGACACAGTACATTCAAATGTAGGCTTTTCCGTGAAACATATGGTCATCAGCACCGTGCGGGGCCAGTTTAAAGTTATTGGTGGCACTGTTGATCTTAACGTAGACGATCCCACCAAATCCACTATCGAAGCAGAAGCCGAGGCTTCTAGCGTTGATACACGCGATGATGGTCGTGACAATCACCTGCGCTCAGCGGATTTCTTTGAGGTCGAGAAATATCCCAAACTCACGTTTAAGAGCACCAATATCGATTCACTTGGTGGCAATGACTACAACATCACCGGCGACCTGACCCTTCATGGTGTCACCAAACCAGTGACCTTTAAGGGAGAGTATTCCGGCGTGATTACTGACCCCTATGGTTTGCCCCGTGCTGGTATTACCGCCGAGGGTAAGATTAGCCGCAAAGAGTATGGGTTGGCCTTTAGCGCTGCCATGGCGAACGGTGGCGCCATCGTCGGCGACGAAGTCAAGATTTCGCTCGACGTTGAGATTGTCAACAAGTAAGCGATAACTTTAAGGGCATCTTATTCAGTACGATGCAATAAATTCAGACATCAAAATAGCACACGCGCCCGCGTGTGCTATTTTGATGTCCGTCATTTTGGTTGGGAGGGCCAGGTAGGTAATATCGTAGAATACACTAATAGAACCGAACAATTTGTAGAGCTAAAGGAGCAAGAAGGAGCAAGTAAGTATGCGAGCAGTGATTATTACTCGACCCGGTGGCCCCGAAGTGCTAGCAATTCAAGATGTGCAGAAGCCCGAACCTGTTGCCGACCAGGTACGTGTACGTGTGCATGCTGCTGGCCTCAATCGCGCCGATCTCTCGCAACGTGAAGGCCATTACCCCGCTCCGGCAGGATCACCGGCTGATATTCCTGGTATGGAGTTTGCCGGTGAGGTTGAGGCGGTAGGACCATTGGTGCAGCGTTGGAAACTGGGCCAGCGTGTGATGGGCATTGCTGGCGGAGGTGCGCAGGCGGAATATCTTGTGGCGCACGAAGGATTGCTGGTCGAGGTTCCCAATAATCTGGATTATGTACAGGCAGCCGCTATTCCCGAAGTGTTTATGACCGCGCACGATGCCCTTTTCACGCAAGGTGGTCTGCAAATGGGTGAGCGTGTCCTGATCCACGCGGCGGGTAGTGGTGTGGGGACGGCAGCCATTCAATTGGCGCACGCCGTTGGTGCAAGCGTCTTTGGCTCTTCGCGCACCCCCGCCAAGCTTGAGCAGGCCAGGCCGTTGGGCTTGGATGTGGGCCTATCGGACAAGAATTTCGCCGACGAAATCAAGCGTCTGACCAATGGCGCAGGGGTGCACATCGTGCTGGATTTTGTTGGCGCGTCGTATATGGAGCAGAATCTGGCGGTGTTGGGCATGTGGGGACGGCTAGTCTATCTCGCGACGCTTGGCGGGGCACAGGCTAATGTGAATCTTGGTATGGTGATGGCGAAACGGCTGCAAATTCGCGGCTGTACGCTGCGCTCACGCACGCTCGAAGAAAAACTGGCGGTCACACGGCGCTTCGCCACGCAGGTGCTCCCATTGCTGGCAAGCGGCAAGGTCAAACCCATTGTGGAGCGGGTCTATCCACTGCACGATATCGCCTCGGCCCACGCTACGATGGCGGCGAATACGAACTTTGGCAAGCTCGTTTTGCGCGTGGATTAGCTCGCTTCAAGATCCAAAAAAGGGGCCGCTATCTAGACGCTACTCACTGCGGCGGTGGTGGCGGCTTCGCTGCGTTGTAACAAGAGTAGATACCAGCCGAGCATGGCCAACAAGGGCAGGTCATCGAGGGCATGTTCGATGGATGGTGCGAACTCAAGGTGCTTGTTACGGCTAAAGGTAACTACTGATTGATGGTTGACATCGAGCCAACCCCAGTTTGTTCCCCAGAAATTCAGTTTGCTCCACTCGTATTGTTTCCCATTTGTCAGTACTACTGTCCCGCCACGCGCTTTGCGTTGTATGGAGGCAACTGCTGTATTGGTTTCGGCATCAGTGACGATGCAGCGAGATTTGATGATACCTTCTAATTGAAAAACCAGGTGCACTCCGGAAGCTTCACCGATAGCCTGTGAGCTAACCATGCCCCTATATTGTAGCGTGGCGAACAGCTCAGTAGCATTGCCACGCAGTTCGTACACACGCTGAAACATATTCGGGTGCTGCCATTGAAGATCCTGGCTGATGGCCTCATTAAGCGGATTCATACGTATTTCACCTGCCTTGCTCTATAAATAACCGTCTTCTCTGTCCTACATAATAAGACGCGCAAACAGAGCGTAAATCAAATGCAATCTTTTCACCCGTTTGTCCCAAATCTTCCTATTGATCCTGCTTTCTATACCAGGCGTTCAAGCACCAGCAGGTTGGTTTGTGCGTCTTGTCTCACCACGGTGGGCACGCTGGTGCTGATGCTCGTACGCATACACATATCCAGGTCGGCGCGTAGCCCGGCGGCAATCACCGAGCGAGCCGAATTGCCATAGGCGAGCAATTTTGGTGGCGCGTAATGCTGGTAGATAGCGGTAGCAGCCAGCACGCTTTCGTGTGCCTGGATAGCAGTATGCTGGCGCAACAACTCGCGCGCGAGATAGCCCGCGCACGTGGCGTCATCCAGGGCAAAAACCCCGGCTTCTCCGGCACAAACCAGTGCGATATTCGTGTCGCGCTCTTTTGCCAGACGTAGAGCCTGAGACGTTACCGCCTGCGCATTATAGAAGCAACCAGCAAGGCGCACGCTCTGTTTGGGGCAGGCGTAAAAGGCCCGGCTGCCGTTGGTGGTGGTCAAAATAAGTTCGCATCCCCGCAAGTCGGTCTGCGCAAACTGAACGGGTGAATTGCCGTATGCGAAATCGGGCAGCGGCAAGGCGTTGCGCTCTCCGCATAGCAGGTATTCTGGGTGGATGCGTGCCGCCTGCCGCGCCTGCTCAATCGTATTTGCGGCGTACACGCGGGTGGCCCCTTGATCGAACATCACGGCCAGGCTGGTGGTGGCGCGGATGACGTCGATGACGATACAAATGTCATCCGCGCTATCGCTCGTCTGTGCGGCGACGAACTCTGCTGGAGTAAAGTAAACATGAAGTTTCAATGCACAATCACTATCTTTCACTACTTCTTATTGTTGATCGGGAGCCTGTTTCTTCGCATGCTCCATCGCTCGTAGTTCCACGCGCCGGATTTTGCCAGAAATCGTCTTGGGCAGGCTGGTGACGAACTCGATTTCGCGTGGATACTTGTATGGCGCGGTCTGCTGCTTGACAAAATCTTGCAGGGCTTGCGCCAGTTCAGGTGAGGCGCTATAGCCGGGAGCAAGGATAATATAGGCTTTGACGACCTCGCCACGCATGGCATCGGGACTTGCGACCACAGCCGATTCCGCGACCGCTGGATGCTCTTTCAACGCGCTCTCGACCTCAAAAGGTCCGATGCGATATCCGGCGGATATGATGACATCATCGGCCCGCCCCACGAACCAGAAATACCCATCTTCGTCTTTGTATGCCCGGTCGCCAGTGATATACCAGTCGCCGCGAATACAGGCGTTGGTGGCTTCGGGATTCTGCCAATATTCCTTGAATATCCAGGTTGGGCGCTGTGGCTTGACTTTGACCGCGATGTCGCCCTCTTTATTGGCTGGCAGCTCGTTACCTTCATCATCGATAATGCCCAATACAATGCCGGGCGAAGGCTTGCCCATCGAGCCAGGCTTGACCTGTAAGGGTGGAAAATTGCCACAGATTAGCACCGTCTCGCTCTGCCCATAGCCATCACGAATGGTCATGCCGGTGGCCTGTTCCCAAATTTTTATCACCTCCGGGTTGAGTGGTTCGCCAGCACCGACGCAGTGCCGCAGGGCTTTGGGTGGGTTTGCCTGTAGATACGTCATTGGCTGATCCAGCACGAGCATGCGGTAAGCCGTTGGTGGCGCGCACAGGGTAGTGATAGGGTAGCGATGCAGCATGGCGAGCGTCTCGATGGCATCGAACTTGCCACGCGCATCCTGAATCAACATGGCTGCGCCCATGATCCATGGCCCAAAAAGATTCGACCAGGCAGCCTTTGCCCAACCGAACTACAGATATTCGTACTCCAATGCAAGAAGACATTCGTAACCTTATCAACGACCTGAAAGAGTGGTTACAGGCTGTATAGCAGTATACCATAGAAAGCGGGTCAACCTACGAGACGTCAACCCGCATTGATATACCCTATCGCTGTGCTAGGGTGTAAATACAAACTTTATCCTGACGAAAATCATACGACCCTCTTGACTCAGGAATGCGATTCACGCTGCCTAATTCCAGTCCAAAAATCGGTCCGAGTCTTAGAAAGGTCATTCATCCTTCTGCTCCTCGTCTCCTTCCGCAAATGGTCCGAGCAGGTGTGTGGGAGACATGAACCTACGAGCGATTAATCGCGTTTGAATTTCTTCATAGTTCTCAGGAGTCAGGCTGCGAATCGCAAGGATCTTCATTCTCCACATGGAGAGCAACTGACCCACTTTATTTATCTGGCTCCGCTTCAAGCAATTATACGTTAGGACTTGGAGATCCAACGCTTCAATTGGAGT
>DATAYF010000038.1:0-9357 GCA_036272735.1 Ktedonobacteraceae bacterium | reverse complement strand
CCAATCCTCTATTCCTTTGCGGCGAACCACGTCAGGGACTACTTGGAGAGGGCGACAGAGAAGGTCAACTTCTCTTGATTGCAGTAGTGCTTTTACCCGTGAGACTGGCTTATCACGGAACCCATAAACACTATTTAGTTGGAAATGTCCTCTCTGTGGTCTATTCTCTCAGAAGCGTCAAGAAACGGAAATGAGGAACAAGAAACGGAAATGAGGAAGAATATTCAAGGATGATCGAGGATATCCTATGAAACAAAGGAACGTTTATAATACCATTTTCTCTAATACACCGAATGTCTACCGAAAAGCTGGTTCGCTCCATATTGCTATTGATCAACAATTGCTACAAACTACGCTCCGCACCGCCTCCGAGCGTGCCGCACAGCTTGGACGGTCAGTTCTGATCAGCCTGGTGTTGCCGCTTGACGCCTTTGATGCCCTCTCCGCGTTGCATGCTTTTCAACAGCTACAGCTTGGAGAGAGTTTTTTTTGGGAGCAGCCAGCGCAGCAGAAAGCGTTGGTTGGCACGGGCGTCACGTCGCAGATTGAGGCGCATGGTGCTCAGCGTTTTACTTCTGCAACGCAGGCATGGAGCGAGGTGCAACGTGAGGCGCTCGTCGTTCGCACCTCTGATGGCATACCGGAGACCGTTGGCGGACCGCTCTTCTTTGGCGGCTTTGCCTTCGACGCGCTCGCCCCTCGCACCGAACTCTGGGAAGGCTTCCCTGATGGTTTGCTCGTGCTCCCTACGTTGCAGTTCCACGCGTGCGGGCAACATACGACACTGACGCTCAATCGCATGGTGCAGCCCGATTGTGATGTTTCGTCCAGCGCGCGCGAAGTCAATGACCTGCTCAAGCGTGTACAGGTGGCGTTACATGCTGTTGCAAGTTGGTCGCCTACGCTTGACGTTTTTGAACAAGATGTCACCCAGCACGAGCTTGTGGCGCGTGACGTATGGGAACAGATAGTGGCGCAGGCTGTAACGTCTATGCAGCAGGGTGCGTATCAAAAGGTTGTGCTGGCCCGCGCTGTACAAATTCACGCGACTGAGGGAGATTTTGACCTGCTTGCCAGCCTGGCACGCCTGCGCACGAGCTACACCAACGCCTACGTTTTCGCCATTCAACGAGGTCGGCGCTACTTTATAGGGGCCACTCCTGAACGGCTCGTTTACGGGCACGATGGACAGTTGCGTACGGTGGCCCTGGCTGGTTCGGCGCCACGCGGGGCTACGCCTGAAGAGGATTGCCGTTTGGGAACCGCATTGTTACAGAGCCAGAAAAATCAGCATGAGCACCAGGTTGTCGTCGAGACTATTCGCGAGAATCTGGCCGATCTCTGTAGCAAAGTCTGGATCGCTGACGCCCCCCACCTGCTTCAGATACGCAATATCCAACATCTACAGACACCAATCGTGGGCGAATTGCGGCCCGGTCATTGCGTATTGGAAGCGTTGGAGGTCCTACACCCGACGCCTGCTGTTGGTGGCTTTCCCACGCAGGTTGCCTTGCAGGCCATTCGTGAGCACGAACAGCTTGACCGTGGCTGGTACGCTGGTCCGGTAGGTTGGATTGATCGCCTGGGCAATGGAGAGTTTGCTGTCGCCCTGCGCTCTGGACTGGTTGATGGCAATGTGGCAACGTTATTCGGCGGTGGTGGTATTGTGCCCGACTCGCAGCCTGCCAGTGAGTACGCTGAATCGTGCGTAAAAATGCAGGTGATGCTACGTGGTTTGCTTGGCAAAAACGAAGGGGGAATAACGTTTTAATGGAACAGGAGCTTACGCGTTGGCGTCACCGCAACCCAACCTACGCCTACGTTGGGGCGTTTGTGGACGAGCTAGCACGTTGTGGTGTCCATAATGTTGTGATCTGCCCTGGCTCGCGTTCAACTCCGCTGGCGATGACGTTCACCTCACATTCTGCTATCCGCGTCTGGATGCACGTTGATGAGCGCTCCGCCGCCTATTTTGCCCTGGGTATGGCGAAGCGCTTGCAGCGACCGGTCGCGCTGGTGTGCACGTCGGGGACCGCAGCCGCTAACTTCCTGCCCGCCGTGGTGGAGGCAAAGTTGACGCATGTCCCCTTGCTGGTGCTGACGGCTGATCGTCCGCACGAGCTACGCGATAATGGCGCGCCCCAGGCTATCGACCAGCTTCGTCTGTATGGTACGCACGTGAAATGGTTTGTTGACGTGGCCCTGCCCGAAGCCACCAACGCTGCTCTGCGCTCTATCCGCACATTGGCCTGTCGCGCCTCCGCCTTAACCCTCGCCGTGCCTGCCGGACCGGTGCACCTGAACATGCCCTTCCGTGAGCCACTCATGCCTGATCCCATCGCCGATCAGCCCTTGCCTCCCGCCGCCCAGCGCGATGCCATCGCCTGGGAGGGTCGTGCTGATAATGCTCCTTATGTAGCAGTGCAAGATGCTGCCCTGGGCGCGCTCGAACCTGCTCAGCTTGTCCCCTTGCGTGACCTGCTGGCTACTACGCCCCAGGGCTTGATCGTCGTAGGTCCGGGCGTGCCCGATGCTATTACGCAACCGTTACTCCAACTGGCGCGCCGCCTGGACTATCCTGTGCTTGCCGATCCATTGTCACAATTGCGCTGTGGCGCGCATGATCGTTCGTTGGTGCTCGCAAGCTACGATGCCTTTTTGCGCCTGAATGCTTTTACCGACAAGATGGTGCCGCGCCTGGTGTTGCGTTTTGGGGGGATGCCCACGGCGAAGCCGCTCTTGCTCTATCTACAGCGCCATGCCGCTGTCTGCCGACAGGTTGTGGTCGATGCGCAATCTGGCTGGCAAGAGCCTACACAACTGGCCGAGGAGCTTATTCACGCCGATCCCGTGGTATTCTGCCAGCAACTATTCGCTGCACTCGCGGAACGTCAGCCCTCTCACTCGCAAGCTCCCACCTGGTTGCAAACCTGGTTACAGGTCGACCTCCTGACGCGCCAGACCTTGCAGGCCGCGCTACAAGATTTTCCACGGCCGTTCGAGGGGCGGGTCTTTACCGAACTGGCTGCTCTGTCGCTGTCGTCGCTCTATGTCTCGAATAGTATGCCGGTGCGTGACCTTGATACCTTCTTTTGGGGTAGCGAGCATGCTGTGCGGATCGTGGGCAATCGTGGGGCCAATGGCATCGATGGGGTTGTATCGAGTGCTCTGGGCTTTAGCGCTACTGGGGAGCAATCTGAACGCGCTGTGCTGGTGATTGGTGATCTCGCGTTCTTGCACGATCTCAACGGGTTGCTCGCGGCTCGCTTGCACGGTTTGCATCTCACCATTGTGCTGGTCAATAATGATGGCGGCGGTATTTTTTCCTTCCTGTCACAGACGCAGCACCCAGAACATTTTGAGCAACTTTTTGGCACGCCTACCGGCCTGGATTTCGCGCCTGCCGTACAGATGTATGGCGGTCACTTCCAGCACGTAGAAAGTTGGGAGCAGTTCCGCTCGGCTGTACAGCAGGGTTTGTCTGGTACTGGTCTCCATGTGGTCGAGGTAACGACCGAGCGCGACAGCAATGTAGCCATGCATCGCCAGTTGTGGCAGGCCATCGAGCAGACGCTGGTCAGGCGAATTCCCGCTTTGCAAGCAGCGTGAGGGGCGTAACCATGAAAGGGATGGATCAGGACGTGCTGCAAACGACGCTACAGATCAACGGTGTGTGCATGGGTGTGGTGGTATATGATGTGGGCGGCCCGCAAATGGCCACTAGCGGGGGCACCCTGGTTTTGTTACATGGCTTTACGGGTAGCGCTATGGGTTGGGGCGAGCTGTTGCCGCGCCTGGCTTTGCCTGGGTGGCGTGTCGTGGCCCTGGATATGCTCGGACACGGTGCTTCGGCCGCTCCCGCTGATCCAGAGCGCTATAGTATCGAACATTGCCAGCAAGATGTTATCGCTGCTCTGCGCGAGTTGGGGGTGCAGCCGGGTGAGGCTGTGCTGCTGGGCTATTCTATGGGTGGGCGTATCGCGCTCTATTGTGCGTTTGCGGGCTTTTTTCGTGCGCTGGTCCTGGAAAGTGCTTCGCCCGGCCTGGCAAGCCCTGCCGAACGTGAGCAGCGCCGTGAAAGCGACAATGCGTTAGCGGCGCGTATCGAGCGCGACGGTGTGCCCGCCTTTGTGCGCTATTGGGAGCAGATCCCGCTATTCGCCAGTCAGCAAAGCCTAGCTGCTGCGGTTCATGAGTTCCTGCACGAGCAACGCCTGCACAATAGTCCGCAGGGTTTGGCGCAGAGCCTACGTGGTGTGGGGACCGGTGTACAGCCTGCACTGCACGAGCGGCTTGCACAATTGGACCTGCCCATTTTATTGCTGGCTGGCGCGCTCGATCAAAAATTTTGTACGATTGCTCGCCACATGTACGACGTTTTGCCGCGGGCGCAACTGCATATCGTGCCCGGCGCTGGTCATACGGTTCATCTTGAGCAGCCTGCTAGTTTTACGACCCTGGTACGTGAATTTTGTCTATCGCTTGTTTGATATGCAAGCGGAGAAGTATGTTTTTGTAAGGAGTTTTTATTATGTCAATTACCTGGCAAACAGTCGGAGAATATACCGATATTATCTATGCAAAAGCCGAGGGAATCGCGAAGATTACGATCAATCGTCCCGAGGTGCGTAACGCGTTTCGTCCCGAGACGCTGACCGAGTTGATCGATGCTTTTAATGATTGCCGCGAAGACCCCGAAGTGGGTGTGGTCATCCTGACCGGTCAGGGCGATCAGGCCTTTTGCTCTGGTGGTGATCAGCGTGTACGTGGACACGGTGGGTACGTTGGCAAAGACGGTGTGCCGCGTTTGAATGCGCTCGACCTGCAAAAGTCCATCAAATACTTGCCCAAGCCGGTAATTGCGATGGTGGCTGGCTATGCTATTGGTGGTGGCAACGTCCTGCAATTGATGTGCGATCTTACCATCGCGGCGGACAACGCACGTTTCGGTCAGACAGGACCACGCGTGGGCAGCTTCGACGCCGGTTGGGGCGCAACCTATCTAGCGCGCGTCATCGGCCATAAGAAGGCGCGTGAAGTCTGGTATCTCTGTCGCCAGTACAGTGCTCAAGAGGCGCTCGATATGGGTTGGATCAACACGGTGGTGCCGCTGGCACAATTGGAAGAGGAGACGGTCAAATGGGCCAAAGAGATGTTAGAGAAGAGTCCTATCGCGCTGCGCTTCCTCAAGGCCGCTTTTAACGCCGATACCGATGGTCTGGCCGGTCTTCAGGAGTTGGCTGGTGACGCCACGCTGCTCTACTATATGTCCGAAGAGGCCAAAGAAGGCAAGAATGCCTTCCTTGAGAAGCGTAAGCCGGACTTCTCGAAGTTCCCGCGCCTGCCATAATGCTTGCTTCGCCTGAGCATATCATAGACGTGCGGTGGTCGCTCTATCGTTTGCCTCTGCGCGGCGAATTTACTACCGCACACCAGGCTATGACGGCACGCGAAGGGGTGATTGTTGAACTGACGACGGGCGATGGGCTGATCGGCTGTGGTGAAATTGCTCCTTTGCCGGAGTTCACGGGGAGCGATCTGTCCACTGCGATTACCGCTCTCGCGCAGTTCGTCGGCTCTCTGCGTGGGCAAACGCCTACGGCTGCTCTGGAAATGGTTGCTAGCGCGCTGACGAAGCGTACCATTCCGCCAGCGACCGCCTGTGGTCTGGAAATGGCTCTGCTTGACGCGTTGGGGCAAGCACAGGGCATCCCGATTAGTCACATGCTGCCGCATGCGGAGCCGACGCAACTGGTGGAGATGCGTGCACACGTGCCGGTCAACGCGGTGATTGGGGCACAGTCGCAAGAGATTGCGGTCCAGCAGGCTCGCCAGGCAGTGGCACGAGGCTTCTCGTGCCTGAAGCTGAAAGTGGGACGTGCCGCCTGGACCGATCTGGAACGTGTTGCCGCTGTCCGTGATGCTGTGGGGCCTGGTATGCAACTACGCCTGGATGCGAACGCGTCCTGGGATTACGCGCTGGCTCGTGAAGTGTTGACCGCTTGCGCTCCTTTAGACGTTCAATACGTCGAGCAACCCTTACCTGCCGCCGACATAGATGGTATGCGCCGCCTGCGCCGCGAGGCCTCGGTTCCTCTTGCTGTTGACGAGGCGCTGTACGATATCGAGAGCGCACGTCGTCTGCTTGCTGCGCAAGCTGCTGATGTGCTGATTATCAAGCCGCAACTGGCGGGCGGTTTGCGCATTGGTCGCCAGATTGTACAACTTGCCGCGCAATCCGCTGTACAATGCGTCGTGACCAGCACGATTGAGTCGGGCATTGGCGTTGCTGGCGCGCTGCACCTGGTCGCGGCCTCGCCCGAAATTTCGTTGGCCTGTGGTTTAGCTACGCTCGATATGTTTGTTGATGACTTGATCCTTGAAGAACTCTTATTAGCGGATGGACGGTTGACGCTGCCCGGCGGTCTTGGATTGGGTGTACATCTGGATCGTGAGGCGTTGCACAAATTTACGTATGCTAGAGGTCGTTTGTAGTGGAAACATCTGATACATTGTTGCCCAACTGGCTTGCGCGTTGTGCGCGAAATACTCCCTCTCATCTCGCGCTCACATGTGGCGCGGTACGCTGGTCGTTTGCCGACCTGGATCGCGAAGCTACACAGCTTGCTCTTCGACTCGTATCCCTGGGCGTGCGTGCGGATAGCCGCGTGGCAGTTCTGGCAGCTAATAGCGTGGGGTACGCCGTGCTGATCCATGCGTTGACGCGTGTCGGTGCGGTGCTTGTGCCTCTCAATGTGCGCTTAACGCAGGATGAGCTATGTTGGCAGTTGCGCGATGTGCACGCTGAGTTTCTCATTCACGATGTGCAGTATGCTGCTGTTGCCACTGCCGTTGGTACTCGTCTGCCTGAATTGCAATGTGCGACCCTGGCGGATGCAGCAAGTGGTGACGAGGTCGTGCTTGCGCGTCTGCCCGCAGCCGATGTGCCGTTGCGCACCCTGATAAACCTGTCGGACACACACGTCATTATGTATACATCGGGGACGACCGGCAACCCTAAGGGTGTGGTGATTACCTATGGCATGCAGTGGTGGAATGCTGTCGGCTCGGCCCTCAATCTAGGTCATTATCCCGATGATCGTTGGCTGGTGTGCACGCCGCTGTTTCATACCAGTGGCCTATGCGTCCTCATACGCAGCGTGATTAATGGCATCGGTGTCGTCTTGCACAAAAAGTTCGATCCAGCCGAGGTCAATCGCTCTATTCGTGAGGAGCAGGTGAGCATCATTTCGGTGGTGACAGTGATGTTGCAACGCATGCTTTCCGACCTCGTCGCTAATGGTATACCGACCTATCCCGCCACGTTGCGTTGCGTGTTGCTTGGCGGCGGACCAGCTCCTCAACCTTTGTTAGAGGAGTGCGCGCGTCATACTATTCCGGTCGTGCAGTCGTATGGCTTGACCGAGTCGTGTTCGCAGGCGGTAACGCTCGCACCCGCAGATGCGCTACGCAAGCTAGGTTCGGCTGGTCGCCCGCTTCTGCCGGTGCAGTTGCGCATTGTGCATGATGAGCACGAGGCCGCGCCGGGTGAGGCTGGTGTAATTTTGCTCAAAGGCCCAACGATTACGCCTGGGTATGATGGACGACCAGAGGTCAACGCTGCCACCTTTCAGAATGGCTGGTTCTCGACCGGCGACCTGGGATACCTGGATGCGGACGGCTATCTCTATGTGCTGGATCGCCGCTCTGACCTAATTATTTCGGGCGGCGAAAATGTCTATCCCGCCGAAATCGAAGCGGTATTGCTCGCGCATCCTGCCGTCGAAGAAGCGGGCGTGTGTGGTGTGGAGGATATGCAGTGGGGTCAGGTGCCGGTAGCTTTCGTGCATGTGCGGGAAGGTTATAGCACGAGCGCCAAAGCATTATTGGCGTATGTACAACAACGCCTGGCGCGTTATAAATTGCCGCGTGCCCTCTACTTTGTAGCGCCACTTCCGCGTACGTCGTCTGGCAAATTGATGCGCCGTGAGTTGTCGCGTCTCTTGCCAGTTCAGTCGTAGTAGATGGGCTAAATGCGTTATGAAATCGTCGTAATCGGCACTTTTTGTTTACTCTGCTCCGCCTTGATCGGCAGATGGCGGGTCCGGTAGCGCAAATAATCTTCGTAGACTTCGCGTGCGTGTCCGGTGAGCCGTGGCTCAAGCTCCGCTGCTGAGAGCCAGTAGGGACGTCCTTCGATGCTATTGCATAATTGCCCACCAATCACACTGGCATGAAAGGCAAAACTGATATTCGCCATCGTATGCCAATTTTTGTTTTGCAGGCTATAGTAGTTGATGAGGTCGTCCACGCACAAGAGGAGACCTGTCTCCTCGCGCCCCTCGCGCTCTGCCGCCTGTTGTGGTGTTTCCTGGTGGTTGAGAAATCCTCCTGGAAAGACGATGTGGTGCCCAGGAAGTTCTACGACCAGGTAGTGCTGATTTTCCTCTACGATGACGCAGGCGCTGGCGAAAGGGGGCAGCTTGCCGCATAGTAACCAGTTGAGCAGGTTAAAAAGAAAGCTGACACTCTTTTTGAGCAAATCGTACAGCATGGCACCACCTCAATTTGCGATGAACATTGCTTTATGTTCACCTATGTATGTATACTCATGCACAGGATGAGTTCCTTGAAAATACTCGTGTTTGTTCATGTCTCACGTATAAGTATACTCTTTTTTTGTCAAATTGCCATCACACAATTGTCGCAAATACGTCACAGATTTTGTTAATCCTCTGTTGATGGAGTGATGCAGGCGCTATCGTATGCCAATTTGGGCAGCTGAGAGCTCCCCGTGCTAAAGCAGCGGGGGTTCCAGGGGTTCGACCCACGCTTCCAACTCTTCTCCCCAAAGGAGAAGAGTTGGCTCTAGTGGTGGTTCCCCTGAACTTTTCGGCAGACGCGCTCTGGCTCTGGGGAGACCAAAGCTTCGGGGCAAGGTTTGCCCTTCTTTCGCGCGTTGGATGGCACGCTCGTGTGCTGCCATGAGGCGCGCTTCCGCACCTTCCCAATACCCCTGGTATCGGGCACACGAGGGAATGGGATCTGCTGGATCGAGATAGGCTGCAAGAAATGCCGAATACAGGTCCCGTTGAACTGGGCCAACGCCACAGGAGCACTGGTGCCAACGCTGGGAAAGCGGCTTTTTGACCCGTTTCCCGCAACCATGACACCATTGGCTCAGCGCGGTCGTGCGTGTGGGAACTTCCACCAGGGTGCCGCCCGTACTTGCAACGGTGCGTCTCAACAGGTCTACAAACATCCCTGGTGCTCGCAATCCCACGCTCTTGCCAAACTGCTTTTGCCATGCCTTGTAGGAAATCTTTTCGATGATGATGGTGCTGCCCAGCTTCACCA
>DATAYF010000037.1:0-16879 GCA_036272735.1 Ktedonobacteraceae bacterium | reverse complement strand
AGCAGGACTCAATAAGAGCATTCTTGATGCAGGTTGGGGTATGTTCACGGATATGGTACGCGTCAAGGCAGCATGGGCCGGACGCACAACCGTCTTCGTCAATCCCAAATACACCTCGCAAGTCTGCTCAGGTTGCGGTGTGATCCGCAAGAAGGAGCTATCCGAACGCTGGCATACATGCGAGTGTGGATGCTCCCTGGATCGCGATACCAACGCCGCTATCAACATTTTACGGTTGGGAAGCAGCCGACAGGGAGCAATTCCTGTAGAAGCCCCTCGCTGACGACGCGATGGGGTACTTCACTTCGTTTCAATCTGATCATGGAAAGGTCAACGACGATGACCCAACAGGATAAATCGCATATTTGAGGAGGAGTTGAAGATGGCGTACGCGTATGACTTTTTTATCGACGAGAACCCTGACGTGATCGAGCGCGTGGATCGCAGGGGACGAGAAGCGTTACAAGAAGGTTCTTTGCGAACATCGCGCAAGATAGCACTGAATTATGTACAGCGCCGTTTCCCTGCCTTAACACTGCTTGCCCAGCAACGTGTTGCACACATTAGCCAGATTGAGCCACTTGAGACGCTTCTCGATCAGCTTTTCGGAGCCACCAATGAGGATGAGGCTCGCAAGCTCCTTGAGGCACAGGGCAATTAACGTCGCTAGGGATAATCGCAAACAATTTAAGCTGATAGGTAGACACGAATAATCATAGCCAAAGGATTTTGATGGCAAAAGACATTATGGAATCAACACTCGGTCCAGGCGCGCAAGCACATGGGCAATATGGTAGCTTGCTCCTGCCACATGGTCAGATCGATCTGCCCATTTACATGCCCGACGCCACACTGGGCGTTGTGCGCTCCCTGGACGCTACCGACCTGTCAGCTTGCCGGGTACAGGCCCTGGTCATGAACACCTTTCATCTGATGCAAAAACCAGGCTCATCAACCATTCAAGCACTGGGCGGATTGCACAACATGAGCGCCTGGTCGCGTCCGATCATTACAGATTCGGGTGGTTTTCAGGCGTACTCTCTCATTCAACAAAACGCCAAATTCGGTACGCTCGACGAGGACGGCATCACCTTCAAGCCCGAAGGTGCCGAGCGCAAGTTCCACCTCACGCCGGAGAAAGCCGTGCAGCTACAGATAAGCTACGGCGCGGATATCATCATGTGCCTGGACTATTGCACACACGTCGATGCACCGTATGCGGTGCAGGAAGAGTCGGTGCGGCGCACCATCACCTGGGCCAGGCGCTGTAAAGACGAATTCGTGCGCCTGCTCAAACAGAAACGCACACCAGCCGAACAACGTCCCCTGCTATTTGGCGTGATCCAGGGTGGTGCAGAGAAAGAACTACGCCAACGCTGCGCCGAGGCATTGCTGGAAATTGGCTTCGATGGCTTTGGCTACGGAGGTTGGCCGCTCGATGGGCAGGGCAAATTGTTGACCGATATCATCGCCTACACACGCGAATTGATTCCACGCACTTTTCCCATGCACGCGCTTGGCATCGGGCACCCCGATAACATCATCGCGTGCACACAGCTCGGCTATGGTATTTTCGACTGTGCCATGCCAACCAGGGACGCGCGCCACGCACGTATGTATGTGCTCGCAAACAAGGGAGCCAGCAGCATGGAGAGGTGGTTCTCGTACCTCTACATCAACGACGATAAACATATCAAGAGCGACGAACCGATATCGCGGGCCTGTGATTGTCTCACGTGTACCCATTATTCGCGGGGCTACATGCGCCATCTCTTCAAAGTTGGCGACAGCCTGTTTTTCCGGCTGGCAACCATCCACAACGTACGCTTCATGACGATGCTCACCCAGCGCTTGCGCGAGAGCTACTATGCTCAACGATAAGCAGCAGAACGACGAGCTGGACACGCTGGTTAACGCGGTCCTGAGCAGCAGCAAATACCAGCACATCAGCCCTGATCTTGTGCGTGCGATAGCTGCGCAAGAATCAGAAAAACGACGCCACCCCAAAGAGGTCATCAAGCACACAAAAAATAAGCTACACCAGGTCAGCGGCGCATATGGTTTAGACAAGCCCGAGCACTATGCACAATGGCGCAACCATCTGGCAACAGCGGTAGCAACAAACGAGCGAGCAGAGCTAAAACACGTCTGTCGGACAATCATGCAGAACCACGCATCGACCAGGGAGCGGCTCCCCATCCTCGATGCATTTTACGCGACCGTGCTGAGCGAACTTCCTCCTATCAAAAGTGTGCTCGATATCGCCTGTGGCCTCAATCCATTGACAATGCCCTGGATGCCACTCGCTCCCGATGCCAGGTACCACGCCTGCGACATTCACCAACCCATGCTGGCATTCCTCAATGACTATATGCAAATCATCGGGGTAAAGGGCGAGGTCAGCGCGTGCAACGTATTACAACACTGCCCAACGACGACTGTAGATGTCGCTCTCGTCCTGAAGGCCATCCCCTGTCTGGAACAGATCGATAAGCAAGCGAGCAAACAATTGTTGCAAACGATTCAGGCGCGCTACATCGTCGTTTCGTTCCCCATCCACAGCCTGGGTGGAAAAAACAAAGGCATGACCCAATACTATACCGCCCACTTTGGGGATGTTATAGGTGAGCAAGGGTGGGGCGTAGAAAAATACGAGTTCGCAACCGAATTAGCGTTTGTGGTGAAGAAGTAAAAATGTATATATACAAGGAGGCCACCCATAGTGCAAACCCTTACCGCTTCACTGCCGTTGGCAACCACGACGGCTGAACTACGCTCTGGTCAGCGTGATCTGCTGGAATTTGTGCATGAAGTATGTGAGCGCGTTGATGCGCTTGAGCCGCAGATTCAGGCGCTTTTAGCCGAGCCAGGACGCCGCGCGCGCCTCACGGCAGAGGCCACAGGCTTGCAGCAACGTTTCCCTGATCCCGCACAACGTCCGCCGTTGTACGGTGCGTTACTGGGAGTCAAAGATATATTTCGGGCCGATGGCTTCCCGACACGGGCCGGATCACAGTTGCCCCCAGACTTATTTAGCGGTCCAGAGGCAAGCAGTGTAACCAGGCTGCGTGAGGCGGGGGCGCTCGTCCTTGGCAAAACGGTCACCACAGAGTTCGCCTATTTTGAACCGGGGCCAACGCGCAACCCGTATCATCTTGAGCATACCCCTGGCGGGTCGAGTAGCGGTTCGGCCGCTGCCGTTGCCGCTGGCTTCTGCTCGTTGGCGCTGGGCACGCAGACCATCGGCTCCGTGATTCGTCCAGCGGCCTTTTGTGGTATCGTCGGATTCAAGCCGAGCTATGGGCGTATCGCCACTGACGGGATCATTCCCTACTCGGACTCGGTCGATACCATTGGTTTGTTAACGCACGACGTCGCTGGTATTGCGCTTGCCGCAGCGTTGCTTTGCAATCATTGGCGAGAGGCAACTGTGAAGAGCATGCCGACGCTTGCTGTGCCGGATGGACCCTATCTTGCACAGGCAGCGCCGGAGGCATTGGCTGCCTTCGAGCAACAGCTTACCTTACTGAAAAACGCCGGATATACAATCAAGCGGGTCGCGGCACTCGACGATATCCAGGTTATTAATCTGCGGCACCAGCACCTTATCAGTGCGGAAATGGCACAGGTGCACGCGGGCTGGTTCCCCAGCAATGAAGCGCTCTACCGTCCACGCACAACCGAGCAGATTCGCGCCGGACGAAATGTGAGTACGGAGCAATTCGCGCAGGCCCGTACGAGCTGTGTCCAACTGCGTATCGAATTGGAGGGACTGATGGAGCGAGAAGAGGTTGACCTTTGGGTCAGCCCGGCGGCTGTTGGACCCGCGCCCAAAGGTATTGCAAAGACAGGCGACCCGGTGATGAACCTGCCCTGGACGCACGCGGGCATGCCCGCGCTGACGCTGCCAGCCGGAAGGGCTGCTGACGGCCTCCCATTGGGTTTACAGGTGGTCGCACAGGCGATGGCCGACGAACAGCTTTTGGCATGGGCGGAGCCAATGGCCACGGCGTTAGCAAGACAATAACGTATATATCAATGCTTATCGATGTACACGCACGTAACGCATGCTCCACCAGCTTATCAGGAGTAGCGCGAGTGAAATGACGATGATGACAGGATTGAGGCCAAGGAACTGCGCGAGCGTGCCGGAGAAGAGCAGCACTGGAATAGAGCCCGCGCTAAACAGCGTATATTGCAGCGAGAGTACACCGGCGCGGAACTCCTCAGGCGTATGCTCTTGTAACAATGTTTGCGCGGGAATATTTATGCATGCCATCGCGATCCCTAGCATAAAGATGGTTACCAACACAAGCACGAACAACAGGAGCGATTGCTGCCAGTGAAAAGGATGTACTATCCAGGCTACAAACTGGCTGATCGACAAAAACGTGAAAAAGAAACCAAACCCCGCCAGACCAATGGGTGTGATACGCACCTTACCAAGACGCCTGGCGATACGCGGCATGAATAAAGAACCCCCTACCAATCCTACAGCGGCTGGTGCCATAACGATTGACAAATCCTCGGCAGGACGGAGCATGATTTGTTGCACATACGTTGGGGAAAGCGCGCCGATGAGTTGCATAATGATGCCTGCTAGAGACAACTGGATCACGCTAAAGAACAGAATGCGATCAGCACGCACGATATGGTAGATGCCTACAACATCGTGCCACAGCCTGGTCACTTCGTGACGCCATACAAATGGCTTTTTTCCCACGCGACTCTGCTGCCTGGATTGCTCAACAAAAGCATGTCGAGGAATGCATAGAATGAGGAGCGTGCAGACGCCGTAGAGCACTGCGACCATAGCAAACAGCATATCAACGGATTTGACATGCAATGGTAACGCTCCGAGCATAAGCGTAAAAGGTGGAAAAACACTCAACATGACGCGTCCGAGCAGCAGATACCCAAGCGCCTGTGCCACAGTGATCGTCACATTGAACAACGCGAGCGCGGGCATCAATTCCTGTTCACCCACGAGCAACGGGATAGAAGCGCCTTCAGCGGGCGAAAAAAACTGGCTGATGAGCGACGTCAAAAACATCAACGCAAAGAGCGCAAGGAATGCGGTCTCATCATGCAGCAGCGAAGCAAAAATCAGCAGCATCGTGCATCCGCGCAAAAGGTTATTCACCCAGAGCACACTGCGCTTGTTCAGGCGGTCGACGATCACTCCCGCCAGCGCACTAAAGGGCACGCCCGGCAACAAAAATGAAATAACTGCCAGGCTTACCAGCAGGGCCGAGCGCGTGGTATTTTGTACCAGCACCACCACGCCAAAGTTAGCGGTATTGAGGATGGTCTGCGAGATAAGTTGTGCTAACCAGAGTAGGAGAAAGTTGCGATTGGTTAAGACACGGCGAAAACTCGCGACCTGTTCGGCTCGTGACGATTGTTTGGCTGGTTGGGTTGGGGCTGCCATAACACCTGCCTTTTGCCTGCGTATCTGCTCAACTCTTTAGCTACACGGAGCCAACTCACAAAAAGCTGACATGCCTCATGTCTTCCACGTTCGTGAATGGTATCTAGTACTATCTTCTTAGAAAAAGGCATGGTATAATGGGCACGCTATGACAGAGACACAACACATGACAACACCACAAAAAACCGACCTGCTGGCACTCAGCTTGCCGCAGCTACGCGAGTGGCTGATTGAGCGCGGGGAGCTAGCCTTTCGCGCAAAACAGATCTATAGCTGGCTGTATCAGCAATTGGTCAGCGATTTTGCAGACATGACCAACTTGCCACAGGCGCTGCGGCAACGACTCGCTGAAGAGGCAAGTATCGGCCCCATGATCGTGCGTAGCGAACGGCATTCGAAGGATGATCGCACGCGCAAAATCTTGCTAGAACTGGCTGATGGCAAGCTGATCGAGTCGGTCTTAATGCTCTATCCTCCTCTGGGCGAGAGTAGTGCGCGCGCCACCGTCTGCGTATCGAGCCAGGCAGGATGTGCCTTTGGCTGCACCTTTTGCGCCACCGGACAGATGGGATTTGAGCGCCATTTGAACGCGGGCGAGATTGTGGCGCAGGTACTATACTTCGCACGCGAGTTACGAGCGCAGGACTGGAGCGCACCCGGACTGCCTGGCAGCAAGAGCATCGACCATGTGACCAACATCGTCTTAATGGGCATGGGTGAGCCGCTGCACAATTACAATAACGTCTTGCAAGCGCTGCGTATCCTCAACAGCGCCGAGGGCTTCAATCTCGGGGCGCGCCATATGACGGTCTCGACGGTTGGACTCATTCCGGCCATCCGCAAATTGAGCCAGGAACCATTGCAGATCAACCTCGCCATCTCGCTGCATGCACCAACCGATGACCTGCGCAGCCAGACTATGCCCGTCAATCGCAAATATCCGCTGGAAGGGCTGCTGGCGGCCTGCCAGGATTATATAGCGGCGACGCGCCGACAGGTCACTTTCGAGTATGTGCTGCTAGCAGGCGTCAACGACACGCCGCTGCACGCGCAACAACTGGTAGAGTTGCTCAAACCGTTGAAGCAATTTGCCCACGTTAATTGCATTCCGGTCAATGCCACCTCAGCCGACTACCAGGTGCCGGGTCCGCAAGCCATTCGGACGTTTCGCACCATCCTGTTCGACCACGGTATAAGCAACAGCGTCCGCGCCGAACGGGGCGACGATATCGCCGCCGCCTGTGGACAATTGCGCACGAACTTTGAGAAGAAGCCAAAAGCGGTGCCAGTTAAGCAGCCAGTTGGATAAGAACATCAACGCCACTAGCGCGACGCGCCCAGATGTTTGGATGGGTAGTAAAAAATAATCCCGGTGAGGGAGACCGCTACTATATATAGCGGTCTCCCTCACCGGGATTATTTTGTTTGGTGACTAGCGAACTTTGGGCAACTTACTCATCGTACGCAAGCAGCGTGTGCAGATATTTACGTTTTTTAGTGTGCCGTTGACCTCAATACGACGGCGCTGAATGTTGAGCACAAAGCGACGGCGCGTGCGATGCTGAGAAAAAGGCACGTTGTTGCCGTACATAGGCTTGCGCTCGCAGATGTCGCAACGACCTGCTGCCATAACAAAAAACCTCCCTCAAATTTACAAACGTGGGGGATCAGCATCAGCAGAGGACGCGGAACCGCACGTGTTGAGAATTTGCGTAGCTTGATAATCCCCAATGCCTTTGGTATACTGCTTCAGTAAAACTCGCGCACTGGTTGGGATACCCGAACATATTCTGCGAGTATAACCGAAATGAGCCATCTTGGCAAGAGAGAAATTACATGCGTATGCCAAAAGCGTCAGCCATACAGCCTCAGCATGGCACGCATCCCCTCGGGAAAATCGAAGTGCTCCCCAACGCCGTCCATAGCATAGCGGTACAGGCAGCGAGCGAATGTTATGGCGTATTAGGGATAGCCGCGCCACGTTTGCACAACGGACAGGCCGTGCTGTTAACGGCCGCACAAAGCAACCAGGGGGTACGGGTACACATTGTCAATCATCAATTGGCAATTGAGATCTATGTCGTCCTGGAGTATGGACTACGCATATCTGAGATCGGACATAATATCATGAGTGGCGTCAAATTTGCGGTAGAGAAAATGCTTGGCACCTCGGTTGCGCAAGTCAACGTAAATGTTCAGGGATTGCTCCATGGACCGACGCAGTACACAAAGAAGGGCTAGAGGTAGCACGACGCTATGCAGGAACAATTGCCGCGCCCAGTACGTTCAAGACCGCGACGCATCAGCGTCTTTGATGGTCAAGACCTCAAGAAAGCCATGCTGGCAGGCGCAGCGTGGTTAGAGGAGCACCGCGACGAGATCAACGCGTTAAACGTCTTCCCCGTGCCGGACGGAGACACCGGCTCGAATATGTCGGCCACCATGAAGTCGGCCATTCGCACCATCGCCACGAGCAACGACACGTCGGCCAGCGTCATTGCCGCCAAAGTGGCGCACGATGCACTGCTAGGAGCGCGTGGGAACTCTGGCGTCATCCTATCGCAGACGTTCCGCGGGCTGGCGTCGGGCCTCGCGGATAAACCCACGTTCACCGCGCCCGATCTTGCCAATGCCTTCCAGGAAGCCTCGAACCTGGCCTACCGTGCCGTCATCAAGCCGGTCGAAGGCACTATTTTAACAGTTGTACGGGAAGTGGCCGAGGCCACAAAACGCAGCTCAGAACACGGCGATGACCTGGTCCGGCTGATGCAGGTGGCTGTCACGGCAGCGCGCCAGGCGGTGGCACACACCCCCGACCTTTTGCCGACCTTGAAGCAGGCCGGTGTTGTCGATGCTGGTGGTCAGGGATTTTGCACGATCTTAGAAGGCATTTTGAACTACATTCGGGGGGAGAGCGACACCGAAACACCCACGACCATACCAGTGCCGAGCAGCAGGGCGGAGTCCAAAATCAAGAAGGGCAAAGTTAGCGTCGAGGAGGAGTTTGGCTACGAGGTCGTGTTCTTACTACAAGGCGAGCGGCTCGACGTTGAGGGTATTCGCCAGAGCATTATCGATATGGGCGGCGTCTCTACAGTGGTGGCGGGCGACGACAGCATGCTCAAGGTGCATACCCACACCGCAACGCCCGGCAAGGTGCTCGACTATGGGGTTGGTTTGGGGAACCTGCTGGATATCAATATCGAGAACCTGCAAGCGCAAAGCCTACGTTACGCGGCCGAGAGCGCGCAAGAGCACGCCAACGACGCATCCGAGCAAGCAGCAGAGCAGGAGACGCTCCCCGTCGCCACCGTCGCGGTCGTGGCGGGTGGAGGCTTTGAAAAGGTTTTCCAGGGCTTCAACGTCAACGCCATCGTTTCAGGCGGGCAGACGATGAATCCTAGCATCGAAGAACTGCTGGCAGCAGTAGAGAAGGTGCCATCGCAAAAAGTCATCATCCTTCCCAACAATAGTAACGTCATTCTCAGCGCGCAACAGGTGTTAGATCTCACCCACAAAGAGGTCTACGTCGTGCCCAGCAAGACGCTGCCCCAGGGCATAGCGGCACTGCTGGCCTTCAGCTTCGAGGCGGACTTCGCCACCAATTGTAAAACCATGACCGACGCGGCCCAGCAGGCACAAACCGCCGAGATTACTGTTGCCGTGCGCAGCGTGCAATTGGGCAGTGTCAGCGTGCGCGAAGGCGACTACATCGGCGTGATCAATGGCAACCTTGCCGTTGCGGGACAGCAGATCGAGCAAGTGCTCCGCGATACGCTACAGCGCATGCAAATCGAGCAATACGAGATTATAACGCTCTATTACGGCTCGGACGTTCCATTTGAAGAGGCACAAAACATAGCACGGCAGATCAAACAACGTTACTCGCACCTGGAAATCGACGTTGTCAATGGTGGACAAGCGTACTACGCCTACATTATTTCAGCAGAATAACCAGGGTACTTTCATTTTTAGGAGAATTTGTCATGATACGGCTCGTGACCGATAGCACAGCAGATTTTACCGTTGAGCAAGCGGAAGCACTGGGTATTATCGTTGTTCCCCTCACCGTCTCGTTCGGAGATGAAACCTACCTCGACAACATTGAACTAGATAACGCCCTTTTTTATGAAAAACTTCAGTCAAGTAAAGCACTGCCACAAACCTCGCAGCCTGCACCTGGGAAATTTCAAGCCGCCTACACCCGGTTAATTGAGGAAGGAGCCGATGGCATACTCTCATTGCATCTCTCCTCGAAGTTGAGCGGCACCTACCAGTCGGCATGCACGGCCCGCGACACCCTCCCGGCAGAGATGAAACATGTCCCCATTGAAATCCTCGATTCAGAAAGCATCAGCGTGGGCATGTCCTACGTGCTGCGCAAGGCGGCCGAGGAAGCGAGTGCTGGGGAAAGTCTGGAAACCATTAAAAAGAACATTATTGATCGCCTGGCTCGCACACGCATTATCGCCGTCCTCGACACGCTAGAATACGTAAAGCGTGGCGGGCGCATTGGGGGAGCCAGGGCCTTGCTCGGCAATATGCTGAGCGTGAAGCCGATCATTTCACTAAAAAATGGCGAGGTCATTCCTATGGAGCAACCACGCACGCGGTCAAAAGCGTATGCACGCATAGCCCAATTGCTTACCGAGATGAAGCCGGTCGAGAGTGTCTACATCGCGGAAGCAAGCGAAGAAGTGGGAGCACAACTGGCAGAAGCCTTGAAAACTGTGTATACAGAAGAGATCCCAAGATACAAGTTGGGAGGCGTGCTGGGTGCCCACACGGGGCCGGGCACCGTCGCCTTGTCCGTCGTCAGCAAATGAAACATGTAGCGACAATACGCATCTGTTACTACGTATTACCATTTTCTTACCACAGCAGTGCAGAATGCACTAAGTATTGACTATCCCGCATCTGTCATATACAATAGAAACAACAAAACTTGTAGCTATGCCGATGCTTGCATGTGCCAGAGGCAAAGGCATGCCAGCGTTTATCTATCATAACGGCAGAAGAAACGTTGTAGCCAAGCGAAACGTGCTTAGAGAGACACCTATCAAAGGATGTCCGCTAAACTTTAGCAGTCTCGTCCGTAGTGTTGTAAGCAAGCCGCAAAAACGTGGCTTATACACAAAGTTCATTCATATGGAATGGAAAGGCAGGAACTACTGTGGGAATGTTACGGGTGATGTCACGACGCGGTGATGACCGAATTATGTGGGACGGTCAAAAAATCCAATCCGGGGACGCTGAGGCGATTTCTGCTGTCAAAGAGGCAGAGCGCATATTCGCGCAAGAACGTGCAAAAGGCGCGACTGCATTTCGAACTGTTCCAGGCAAATCCATCGAGCGTATTGAACAGTTTGACCCGACAGCCGACCAGATCGTTATGGTACCACGAGTTGTCGGAGGATGAGTCCGGTCACACAGGCACTCACTATCCTGTGCTGGATTGTGATAGCTCTAGCTATCTCGCCAATGATATGGCTGATAGTACAACCATGCTTTCGAGGTTGGTCACGAGCCGAACGCAAAGCCACAGATCTGCTACGCGATATAGTTACGCCTGAGCAATTCCACCAGTTACTCTGGAAGGGATACCTGGAAATTCCAAGTCCCACCGCTCCTCAACGCATATATCGTGTACCAAGGTCGAAGGGCTATGTCCAGGTGATGGAGAACGGCAAAGCCATCATGCGTCTTTGCTTGCAGCCAGTTGATGGGCTACCAGATGCCGATGTTGTCGTTTTACATAAGCTTATGATCGAAGCAAACGAAGAAACCTACCTTCAAAAAGCAAACAAATACGTATGCGTTGATTAAAGCAAAGAGCCTGGCGAGTAGCAGCACAGCATAGTGTAATGCACGGCGGCCATCCCCGGTTTGCCGCCCAGGCACAGACAAAAGCTAAAGGGGCGCGAAAGGTCGCGCCCTTGCTATTCTTGATCTTCCTCATCTTCCTCAATCGCCACAATCTTATGATGACCATTCTGTTTTACGCACGCGTGCGGACCACCATCGAGCACGGCATGGCAGAAGGGGCAGGTGGGACGACCGGCGTTCATGATCAGTGAGATGGAGGTAGAAAGCTGGTGAGCATCCACGACCGCAAAGGCAAACTCGATAGACTCTTCTTCATTAATAGCTACCTGCGGCTCCTGATCACGCTCCATCACAATTTCTAGTGGCGAAATGTTCAATAAAAACTTCTCATCCTGATCATCATAGCTCAAGCGCATCTGACCCACTTGAAACTCGAAGTTGGGAGAAGAGGGAAAATCGTCGGGAATTCCCGTGGGCTGAGGCGCGTTCCCACGTTGGGCCTCGACCCGTAATACTTGCCCTTCCGTCACCATAGCCAGAGCACGATCAAGGGTAAGCGCCAGGCTATTTAATTGCTCTTTCTCCATCCACACCAGAGCGGACCCCAGAAGGCCGCGCACAAACAAACGGAAGCGGCGTTCGCCAGGCTGACCGACAGCATCAGCACCAATGACATTGATAGGCCCTAAATCGTTACTCATAAAATTTTTTGCTCCTTACTCTGTATCAGTCTTAACAACAGTGTAAATCATATGGAGGAGGGCAAGCATCGCCTAACCAACAGCCTACCCTCAGTCTATCCCGAAGTGAGACACAGACGCAATAGTAGCGCAAGCAAATTCGCACGTGACCAGCAAGCACATTCTATGATATCATGACACAAAAATATGCAGATATAGTCACACGCCTCGCGTTAGTATTGGCAGTAGGGTATTCATGAATCGTATAGATCGTTTGACCGCTATTCTTTTGCTCTTACAGGGAGGAAAACGCAGCGCTGGGGAGATCGCCCGGCGTTTTGAGGTGTCCAGGCGCACAATTCAGCGTGATATCGATGCTCTATGTGAAATGGGCATCCCCATTGCGGCAGCGCTGGGAACTTCCGGTGGCTATAGCTTACCGTCAGATTATTCCCTGCCTCCACTTGCACTGACTTTGCATGAAGCCCTCCTGTTGCGCCTGGCACTGAGCAGTCTCTCACAACTCAGTGACACACCCTTCAAACAGGAATGCATATCGCTGCTGGATAAAGCTCAGGCCCTCCTCTCGCGACAGGAAGGTCAGGATCTCAACCAGCTTCAGCAGGCGCTTTCGCTCGATGTGCCCTCTCGACCCTATCCGACACCGTTTCTCGATCACCTGCTGGAAAACGCCCACGAACAACAGTGGCTTTCTGTCACCTATCGCTCTGAGAACGGAGTCTCACAACAAACACTCCTTCCGATGCACTCCGATGCACATCCACTCCGAAGCAGGCCTCTGGTACTGTGAGGCATACTCTTACGAGCGCAAAGCTACACGTGTGTACCGGGTTGACCGATTTCTGGATGTGAAAGCTGCTCCGTCACCTCCAAATTTGGAAGACGCTGCTTCCCCTATTGTCCATGTCCACTCCTCATTCACAGAGATACGCATCCATCTGACAGCTCGTGGCGTCCTGAGACTGGAACGCGAAACATATCTGGCATCTCGCATCCAGCCACAGAGAGATGGGGAAGGATTGCTCAGTGTACGTTTGCGACCAGAGGAGTACGATTGGCTGGTGCGTATCTTGTTGAGCCTTGGTACTGACGCGAAGGTGCTCGCCCCAGAAGGGTTCCCCGGTCCTTCAGAGCCTACTTATCAGCCAGACAGACTACTGGTCTATCTCACGACTGATGACATCGATGCCACGCTGGCCGCCATAGAGGCGCACGGAGGGAAAACGGTGGTTTCCAAAACGGAGATCCCGCATGTTGGCTGGTGGGCTATTTTCACCGACCCTGCTGGCAACCACATCGGGCTTTCCATACGGCGCGCCACGGACAGTTAGCGCAAGCTCCTTAATTGTCCTTACGTGCGCGCCTATGGGACCAGGTCCCACCCACTTCCCATGCAAAGGGCTGGCAGCCCTTTGCACTCCCCTTTTCAGTGAGCAAAAAATTTCACAAGGTCCTACTAGCGCTATTAGTATAGCTACCAGCAATGGGAATGTTGCATTCGATTTATGCTCTGTGCTATAATCCTACTGGTATAATGATGAGAGAAGACAGACGGGATTAACGTAATGAAACAGAGGCCGCAGGCCCCCATAGGACAGACCGTGGGAGTGTTGAGCGGAATGGGCTTTACTATAGCCGTCCCCATTGTCGCAGGAGCCGTCGGAGGGCATTTCCTGGACGGTCTCACCCATACCGAACCATTGTTTCTACTTCTCGGGCTGCTGCTTGGCCTGATCGCTGGCATGTATGGCGCGTACCGTTTATTAAAACAATTCATACTCAAGTAGTAGTAGAAGAACAATAAACGGGGAACCAACCATGGCACATTGAACAGGACCTGGCAAGGCTCGGCATATAGGGAGGAAGCCGAGTGAATCTGTGGAGACTTCCTAGCATAGCGATTGCCCCTGATACGATCTTTTATATCGGGAGCTATCCGGTCACCAACACATTCCTTTGCACCTGGATATGCATTATTGTGCTCTTTGTACTCTGCTATTTTGGCGTACGACGGCGCGATATGATACCCAGGGGTTTTCAGAACGCCTTCGAATGGATGATCGAAGCGCTACTCAACCTGGTTGAGGGCATCGCGGGCAAAGAGAAGGGACGAAAGTTCTTTCCGCTCGTTGCCGCATTCTTTCTTTTCATTTTTCTTGGCAATATGATGGACGTGATACCGGGCATTGACACCATTGGCACGATTAGCCCAGGCGTTCATGCGAGCAGCTTTTGGCTCACGGGCAATCTCTCGAACCAGATTGTCCCATGGTTGCGCCCACCGACTACCGACATCAACTTGAACCTGGCGATGGCGCTGGTTTCAGTGGTAGCCGCGCAAATCTTTGGTTTCACCACGTTAGGTGCTGGAGAGCAGATCAGCAAATACCTGAACTTCCGCGCCCTTTTTACGCATGGGCCAATGGGCATTGTCGAGTTCTTCGTCGGTATCCTGGAAATCATCAGTGAATTAGGACGTTTGATTTCGTTCTCTTTCCGACTCTTTGGGAACATTTTTGCTGGTAGCATTTTGTTGGCGATCTTCGCCTTCTTGATACCAGTTTTACCCGACATTATCTTCATCCCATTCGAAATTTTCATCGCTGGTATTCAGGCTTTCGTATTCGCGTTCCTGACCTTGCTGTTCATGCAACAGGCGACGATAGGCCACGGCCACGATGAGGGTGAGCACGCGGGTGGAGAGCGAGTTACCGATATAGCGGTCGATTAAAACCGCTGTTCGTTCACCAGAGCGTGCAGCGCGTTTGCAAGATCCAAACGTCGTACTTAAACGTACTTATCCCAAAGCTTGCTACTCGTGGACATATACTGCCCACGATTGCATACATTTCAACATTTATCAGCAATAAAACATACATCCTTAAGGAGGATTTTAGATCATGTCTACAGTTCAACTTGCAGCAGGACTTGCCATCGGTTTAGGAGCCATCGGACCTGGCGTTGCTATCGGTCTTATCGGCGGTAACGGCGCGAGCGCCATCGGCCGTAATCCCGAAGCCACTCCTTTGATCCAGACCAACATGATCCTGGCTATCGTCTTTGCAGAAGCTGTTGCTATTTACGCCCTCGTGGTTGCACTGCTGATCTTGTTCGTCCACGTAGCCTAAGTTACCCTGATACCCGAACAGAGTATGGAGACGTAGCGCGTTATTTCTGTTTCTTCTATAGAGAGAAGAAATAGTAACAGGAGCCACGTCTCCGTATTCCATGTAAGCACGGGTATGGCGAAACTTACGCTTCTGATTAGTGAGGAGACAGTGATTATGCAACTAGCATTCGTGCTTGCTGCCAGTAGTAGTGGGAACGGCTTAGGCATTAATGGCCTCGCCCTCATCTCTCAGCTTATAAGCTTTCTTATCGTCCTGGCTGTCCTCTATAAACTCGTCCTTCCCATCGTGATTCGCACGCTAGAGAAAAGACAGCAGGTCATTCGTGAGGGCATCGAAAACGCCGAACGCGCCAAGCAAGAGCTGACCGCGGCTACGGAGCGCGCGGAGAAGGTCCTGGCCGAAGCACGCGTACGAGCACAAGATACCATTGAACGCGCAACCAAAAATGCACAGCGTGAAGCCCAGAAAATCGAGGAAGACGCGCGCGCACGCGCCGAGCAGATCGGTCAGCAGCAGGTTGCACGTATTCAGCAAGAGGCCAACCGTGCACGCAACGAACTGAACCGCCTGGTGGTGAAACTCTCTATTGATGCAGCGAGCAAAGTCATTAGCCGCTCAATAGATAACAAAGACAATCGCCGCCTGGTCGAAGAGTTTGTCGCTGCTAGTGATCAGTCGAGGAATAACTAATGCTAAAGGGAGCGATAGCACGTCGCTACGCTGAGGCAATGTTTGGGCTAGCGCTGAAACAGAATACGGTAGATCGCACGCTAGATGATGTTCGTGGAATAGCTGAACTATTTAGACATCGCACGCTCGCGTATCTGTTACGCGAGCCCAAAATTCCCGCCCAGCGTAAAGAGAACGCGCTACGCCAGTCGTTGGAGTCGAGGGTACAGCCAATATCGCTCAACCTGGCGTTGCTGATTGTTCAGCGAAACCTGGTCGATGCGATGCAAAACATCGCAAACGAACTGGAACAACTGGTGCTCAATTACCGGAACGAGGCGGTGGCCGAGGTGACGACGGCGGAGCAGATGGACGAAGCACAAAGCAATCTGGTCATGCACGCGTTGGAAAAAACGACGGGCAAGACCATTATTATGCAGACGCGAGTGAACCCGAGCATCCTGGGCGGGGTGGTGGCACGCGTGGGGGACCAGGTGATCGACGGCAGCGTACGATATCGTCTCTCTGCCCTCCAACAAGACTTGCTGGCAAACGTCTCAGGGGCCAACGTCGATTTTTTCTCTGAAGAAGCTGACCAGGATCATAGTGCCACGCACCGCGACTCCAGAACACAAACCACCGTCTAACAAAGCAAAACGAAGAACCACTTAAACCATTTATAGGAATTACCAGGAGGAAAACGATGGCAACTTGGGCTGATGAAATCAGTGCCATCATAGAGAAAAACATCGCAGGCTTCGGAGCCAACACGACTTCGACGGCGAGCGTGGGTACCGTCATCTCAGTACAGGACGGTGTCGCTCGCATCTACGGCCTGCAAGATGTGAAGTATCTTGAGCTCGTAGAATTTACCCGCACCGGATTGTACGGCATGGCCTTCAACCTCGAAGAAGAGACGGTCAGTTGCCCCATTCTGGGCGACTATACAAAAATCCGTGAAGACGACGAAGTGCGCACCACGGGGCAGGTTGTGCAGGTTCCCGTTGGCGATGCCCTGCTCGGTCGTGTAGTGAACCCGCTGGGCCAGCCAGTCGATGATCGCGGCCCCATCACTACCGATACATTTCGTCCCGTCGAGCGGGTCGCACCCGGCGTGATTA
>DATAYF010000036.1:0-4137 GCA_036272735.1 Ktedonobacteraceae bacterium | reverse complement strand
CTCCACTATCCGCCGAGTTGGGTTATGAATCTAGCGGGTGCTCGATACGTCAACCAGTACGGTGTGAATGCTCCGCCTACCTGGGCAGGGGGATATGAAGAGCCGAACTTCATTTTCAGCCAAACCGTACGTGGTCGCGTTGCCCAATTTGAAACCCATATGATGCATCAGTTCGCCTCCGACCCGGCAATCGGTTTTAAAAATATTTGGGCTGTGCGCTACGTCAATGGATCGTTAGGCGAGGTGCTGTATCCGCCAGCCGATGATCAACGAGGCCACACCAATAGTTATTGGGGCTTTGATGCAAATGCTCAAGGACAAGCAGCGGATCGGCCCGCAACTATTCCCGCCAATCCTTTCCCTGGTTGGAAACCAGGCGAGAAGACATATCATGGCCAACCATTTTCTACCACGCAAGTTCAGCAATGGTATAGTTGGTACCTCAATGCGCACACGGATTTTGTGAACTGGCATACTCAATTGTATCGGGACCCGCGTGGTATCAACTATCAAGGATACCTACAATTGCAAACTCCTGGCTTTGGTGCCCGCGCTTTTGAGTATCGTGGGTCCATCTCGCACTACCTCGACGGGAGCCAGGACCCTAATGGTACTGTTGCGCGGGCTGCTGTCTGGTACGAACTCTATCCAGCATTAACGAACAGGACGAACGTTGTTGCCTATGTCTCTTCTATGGCAGATAGTTCCGGCATTCCGCAAGATGACGGCTGTCATGGTGGAGAGTCACTCGTTGACTATAACACTGATCCACAGGTAAATAACTGGTCGGCTGCCAGGTATATTACCGGGCTTGCAGATAAATATGGCATGCAGAAAAATGGCGAAAATCCAGGGCTTGGAGATCCTCACCTTAATGCGGCGGCATATAATGCCTTGATGTTGCAAAAAGCTGCTTCACAGATGGCCTCCTGCAACTTCCAAGGTATGTTTTGGGCACACGACTCGGACCTCTATAGTGGAATAACCGGAGTTACGCTCCATCTGTATGCAAATGTGATCACACATTACGGTTATGCGGCGCAATCACCTTCAAAAATTTACTAACCCGTGCAAATTTGGGCTATTATATTGGATTATGTGCTGCCATAGGCCTGATAATTGCCGTTTTTTTCAAACCTCCTCAACCATAGGCACTGGCTAGCCTATAGTGCTAGAATGCTAGTGGAAACCTTATTCTGAGCGGATTGATGGGAATGCTATCATCAAAAGTATTGCCCAATAATGAGGAAGAGATAGCGTGTATATAGAGGAACCATTGCAAACGTATTTAGATGACCTGGCGTCGTCGAATCCCACGCCAGGAGGTGGCTCTACGGCTGCTTTGAGTGGCGCTATGGGTGCTGCGCTCGTGTGTATGGTCGCACGCCTCACGCTCGGTAAGCCGAAATATGCCGAGGTCGAGGTTGAGGTGCAGGCTGTGCTTGAGCAGGCGGAACAACTACGCCAGCGTTTTCAACAACTGATCCAGGCTGATATTGCGGCCTATGGCAATCTTTCGGCCTGTTTTAAAATGCCACGTGCCAGCGCAGAAGAGAAGGCGGCACGTACGCAGGCGCTGCAGCAGCGTTTACACGAAGCCGCGCTGGTGCCGCTGGAAATGGCCGAACGAGCGGTGACACTGGCTCAATTTTGCCAACGCATCGCGGAGATCGGCAATGTCAATGTGCTCAGCGATATTGCCACGGCCGCGACATTAGCCGTAGGGTCAGCGAATGGAGCCGCCTGGATGGTCCGTACTAACGTGCATGCGTTAAAAGACCAGGCGCTGGTGGCTACGCTGGAGCAGCGGCTCGACACGGCCCTGGACGGTGTTGCCGCGCTGAACCAACAGGTGGCAAAGATAGTAGGAGAGAGAGTGTGACGGCAACGATTATCGATGGGAAGGCGATGGGGCAGGCGATACGGGCGGAATTGCGCGCCGAGGTTGAGCAGTATGTGCAAAAGCGCGGCGTGCCGCCTGGGCTGGTGATTGTACGCGTTGAGGGGGACGCGGCCTCGGGTGTGTACAGCAAAGCCATTTTGCGTATAGCCAGGGATATTGGCGTGCAGGCTCGCCTGGAACCGCTGCCCGCTCAGACGACGCCGGAGGAACTGCGTGCGCAACTGGTACAGTTGAATCAGGACGCGGCGACCAACGGCATCATTGTACAAATGCCTCTACCGGCCCATCTTCCGCAACAACTTGTGGCGGAAACCATCGCACCTGCCAAGGATATCGATGGTATCAGTCCATTAAACGCGGGTAATCTCTTATTGGGTTTGCCTGCTTTTCTGCCTGCTACTGCGGCGGCGGTGGTTGAGATTTTGCAACGCACCCACACGCCACTTGAGGGCAAGCATGTCGTTGTGCTGGGGCGCAGTAACGTGGTTGGCAAACCGTTGGCACTCATGCTGTTGCAGCGGCACGCCACGGTCACCATTTGCCATTCGCGCACGGTGAATCTGCCTTCGGTGACGCGTCAGGCTGATGTGCTGGTAGCGGCCGTGGGGCGTGCGAACATGGTGCACGCCGATATGGTGCGGCCAGGGGCCACGGTGATCGACGTGGGTATTAACGCGAAGCCTGAGGGAGGCATTGTCGGCGATGTAGATTTTGCCTCGGTCAGCACGGTTGCTGGTGCGATTACGCCTACGCCAGGCGGTGTGGGTCCGCTTACCAACGTGATGCTGATGCAGCAATGTATTCGCGCGGCGTGGCGTCAGACTGGTTAAGATGGCCCGTTGTGGCTCGCCTGCAAGATAGCCCAGGCTGCATTTACCAGTCCTATGTGACTGAACGCCTGTGGAAAGTTACCCAGCAACTCTCCGTTCGCTGGATCCACCTCCTCGGCGAGTAATCCGATGTCGTTCGCGTAGGCAGCCGCTCGCTCGAAGGTCGCGCTGGCTCGCTCGACCTCGCCAGCCAGTGCGAGCGCGTGCGCCAGCCAGAACGTGCAGAGCAGAAAGGTCCCCTCCTCACCAGCGAGCCCATCGAACGCCCGGTAGCGGTAGACCAGCCCGTGCTTATCGGTGAGCCGCTCAGCAATGGTGTCGATGGTAGCCCGCATGCGCGGGTCGGTGGCGGGTAAGAATCCTACAATTGGCATCATGAGCACGGAGGCGTCCAATTCGTCGGAGCCAAACGCCTGGGTAAACGCGCTGGCCTTCTCGCTCCAACCGCGCTCAAAGATGGTGTCGCGGATCTGCTCACGTGTCGCTGTCCATGCATCGATATAGTCAGCTGCTTTCAACAGATCGGCGAGCGCGATAGCGCAATCAAGCGCCACCCAACACATGAGCTTTGAGTAGAGGAAATGTCTCGGTTCCCCACGGACCTCCCAGATACCGTGATCTGGCTCTTGCCAATGCGCTGCCGCAGCATTGACAACCTCGACCAGAAAATGGCGCGTAACCTCGTCAAGCTGTCCGATCTCATTGCGAAGGCGGCGAAACGCGCTGAGGATCTCACCATAGATATCAAGTTGGCGCTGCTGCCAGGCACCGTTGCCGATGCGTACCGGCTGGCTGGCGCGCCATCCGTCCAGGTGCTTGAGTGTGCGTTCGCTGAGGTCGTGCTCGCCGCCGACGCCGAACATGATCTGGAGCCCAGCACCCTGCTGCATCTGCGCGGCCACTGTGCTAGCCATCCAGTCGAAGAACCGGTACGCTTCATCGGGGCAGGCGGCGACCCAGAGTGCTTCAAGCGTCAAACTGGCGTCACGGACCCAGGTGTAGCGGTAGTCCCAGTTGCGCTCGCCTCCGGCGGCTTCGGGTAGCGATGTGGTCGCTGCGGCGATGATGGCTCCGGTAGGGCGGAACATGAACGCCTGCAAGACACGTCCACTCTGATGAACCATTTCTCGCCATGGTCCTTTGTATTTCTGATGTAAGTTTGACCACGTGCGCCATCCCCTGAGAGTGTCGTGAAGGTACCTGGCAATTGCCGTTTGTGAGCATGTCTGTGGATTATCCTCCCAGCTTGCCCGGTACTGTAGGGCAAAACGTGCCAGCCTGCCAGCTTTGAGAGTGAAGCGAGCGCGTGCCAGCGAGCTTTCAATGTGTAACTCCACCGGTGAGGATAACATGAGCATATTGGCACCACCGTGGGCAACAATGCCTCCGCGAATTGGTCTTAGT
>DATAYF010000035.1:0-4323 GCA_036272735.1 Ktedonobacteraceae bacterium | reverse complement strand
AGTAAAGGCTAAGAGCACAGCGAGATTAAATGGCACGCTGCTGAATTCGTAGCCCAGCAGGACGCCGCGAATGGCGTTGACGCCGTAGCTCAGAGGATTGAAGAGCAGCACGATGTGCAGCCAGCCGGGCACCTGGCGCGTCGGGAAGATCGCGCCTGAGAACATGTAGAGCGGCAGCGTGATAAAATTTTGAATGGTGCCGAAGTTCTCGAAATCGGTAATCCACATCGCAATCACGACCCCCAGGCCAGAGATTGCCAGCGCGGTTATGAACGTCGCCACAATGGTGAGCAGCACGTTCAATGGATTGAGCGCCACCGAGGCAAACGGCGCGAAGAGCAAGATGATCAGCGCCTGCACCGTCGAACTCGATGCCCCACCCAGACATTTCCCGATTACCAGCGTTGAACGCGGCGTCGGCGCGACCTGCACTTCTTTCAGGAAGCCAAATTCGCGATCATACACTATCGAAATCGCCGATTGCAAGCCACTGAAGATGACCGTCATGGCGATGACGCCCGGAAAAACGAATTGTTCGTAGTTAAAGCCGGAGATGGTGCCTAGCGAACCGCGTAAGCCGAAGCCGAGCGCGAAGAGCCAGACGAGCGCACGCGCCACTGCTCCGAGTAACCGTGAGCGTTGTCGCCAGAGGCGTACCATGTCGCGTCGCCAGATCATGGCAATGCCTTCAGGATCGATAAAAAAAGCGGGGGCGGCGCTGTTTTCCGGTGCGTTTTGTGGAATGATGGCTGGTTGCGTAGTATTGAGCATGCATGAACTGCCTTTCGATATGTATTAAAACATAGTCAATTGCTGCACTTGTCCATCTTGAGCAAGCTCCATACTTGCTACGTCAAGGGAAGTCGCATGCAGCACACCGCACCTTTCGGTGTGTGGCCCAAGCCGGGCAAGGAACCTCGTCAAGATATTCACCTACATTTTCAATTACTGTTGATTATCTCCTTGCCTGATGGCTTAACGGCGTAAACGACCACGACTGCGCAAACGAGCGCCCAGGCGGTCCTTGGCGCTGGCGGACTCATCGCGAATGGCACGACCGGTCAGATAGACGAAAACATCTTCCAACGTCGGTGCGGTCACATTGACCCCGCGCACCTCGATATCGGCTAGCGTGAGCTGGCGGATCAGGGACGCGGCCAATGTCTGCCCGTTCTCACCTTCGACCGTGACGGTATCCCCTTCGCGGCGCACAGCGGCATCGGGACGATTGAGCCATTGTTCGATCACAGTCACGGCCCCCACGGGATCGGAGGGCGTCAGGCTCACAATATCCTGTCCAACCAGGCGTTTGAGGGCTGATGGCGTATCGAGAGCGACAATATTCCCATGATCGATGATGGCGATGCGGTCGCAATATTCGGCCTCTTCCATATAGTGCGTGGTCATAAAGATGGTCAGTCCCGTGCTCTCGCGCAGTTTCATTACATGATCCCAGACGCTGCGCCGTGTTTGCGGATCGAGGCCGACGGTTGGCTCATCCAGAAACAACGTTTGTGGTTCGTGGATCAGGCCGCGTGCCACCTCCAGGCGGCGTTTCATGCCGCCTGAGAAGGTTTTCACGATATCTTTGCGCCGATCTTCAAGCCCCACAAGCTCAAGCACGTCTTGTATGCGGGTCGAGCGCGTTTTGCTGGGCGTATGGTAGATCATGCTGTGATAATACAGGTTTTGTTCCGCGGAAAGATATTCATCAAGCGTGGGATCTTGAAAGACGATGCCGATGCTGCGGCGAACTTTGGAGGCTTCGCGTTCGATGTCGTAGCCATTGATCAAAGCACGCCCACTGGTGGGGTGCAGCAGCGTGCACAGCATTTTGATCGTCGTACTTTTCCCCGCTCCATTGGGTCCTAAAAAGCCAAAGGTTTCGCCGCGTTCAACGTGCAGGTCGATCCCTTTGACGGCCTCAAGTTCCCCGAAGGAACGAGACAACTTTTCAGCAGTGATGGTCATGGTTTTACCTCAATGATGTGGCGCAGGACCGGTAGGGCCGTACGTAACTGAGCAATCTCTTCCGAACTAAGTTGATCGAGACGACGCTGCAAATTGGCACGGCGATACTGATCGTAGAGCGTGACTGTGCGCTGCCCGCGTTCGGTTGGCAGCACCCAGACCATGCGCCAGTCGTGCTCATCGCGTAGACGCTCGACAAAGCCTTGCGTCAGCAGTCGCCGCACCATCGCGGTCACCGTGGGTGGTGCGACATCAAGATTATCGGCCAGCTCTTGCATCGTACAGCGCTGATGGGTCATGAGAATGTGTAGCAGCCTGATCTGGCCCGTGGTGGCGCGCAATTCGGAGATAGCACGCCATTCTGGTGTTGCCTGCTCGGACTCCGTCGCAGCAGGAAGGTCCATGCGAATCTGGCGCAGAAGAGTGGGAATGAGATCGAGCAATTCATCGGCGATGCTCAATTCATGTGAAGAAGAATGCTCTGCCATTGGTCCTAATCCTAAAAGAGTTGCTGAGAGTAACTAGTAGTTAGAGCTTCTATTACTTAGATAAGCTAACTATATGATAGCCGCGAGTTGGCCTGATTGTCAAGGGGGTGTAATTAGCCGAGGCATAGCCCATTTTTTGCGCGAGTGGAACCGAGGCGGAGGCAAGTTCCGCCTCGGCCCCCATCACATGTGGGTTGCAACCAGGGCACACATTTTGCAAAAATTTGAACTGCATCCAATGATCTGACGAGCAAAAGATCTAGCATGACTGAACACTTACCCATAGACTGGCAAATCCAGTCTACGATATGCTTCACAAAGGGATTTTGAGTTGAAATGGGAGGATTCTCACCATCCGAGTTAGCCTGTAAAGAGCGTCCATGCTTGAGCGGCTCCACTCTCGCCAATTTTCTGAAAACAACTGAGGTTTGGGTTGCTCGACTTCACAAGTGCTTTTTGTCAAACGGTATGCTGCCACGATATGGTTCTTCCGCAGGCTCGCTGATGCCAGAGATGGGCTCCTATGAGAAGTGGGTGGCACTCTTGTGCTTCCTAGAGCGTTCCTGCTGCCTGGTAGAAAACAGGCAATCCATGTATACTTTCAAGAGAGAAAGCTTTCGCACACTGACAGATTCTGCAACAAGAAAAAGAGGTGTTGTATGCCGCTCTCGTTCTCTTTTGCTCGCCTTGGCCCGCTGGTCAGCCTCCTGGGAGGTCTGCTGGCTCTCCTGGTTCTGGTTCTGCCTCCCGGTTTCAGCGAAATCCAGGGGATCGTTGGACAAGGAACGGTCGATCTGCTGGTGCTGCTGGCTCTGCTGGCAGCACTCGCGGTGCTCAGTTTCAGTGCTGCCGCCTTGTTCTTTCCCCTCTCGCCTCTGCTGCGTGGTCTGGGTCTGCTCGCGGCAAGTGTGGGACTGCTTGCGCAACTCGACGTGTTCCTTACGGCCGCGTTGAACACCGGAATGACGTTGGACGATCTCCCACAGATCGTCTCTGTCCTCTCCTCGCCAGCTTTCCATTGGTGGATCGCCTTGCTCCCCTTCCTGGGTTTTCTGCTGAGTGGATGGGGAATCGCTCGGGGTGCGCCTGAGGGAGAGCAGCGTCCGGCAGTCTCTCTGCATCGGCATCACGTCTCTGCTTCCAGGAGCACGGACCCTCCCACGCAGGAGAATCCCTGGCAAATTGGGAGGCGCCAGATCCTGGCCATGATCGTGGGAGTGCTCATCTATAGCGTGCTGAGCAACCTCTCCATCTTGTGGGATGGCCCGGGGGAGACGAACATGCAAACCGTGTTTCCAGCGATCGTGCTCTCGGTCTTTCTCGGCATCAGGTATGGCCCCTGGGTGGGGCTGGTGACTGGTGCACTAGGGAGCGTGCTCCCTTCGCTCATCGGGACCCTTGCTCATCTTCCCCTCTGGGTCCTCAGCAATTATGCAGCGCTGAATAGCGTTCCTCTTGACCTCACTCGCCCGCCCCTTTCCTGGCCGTGGGTGGTCGGGAGTGCTCTGGTTGGCTTTCTCGCTGGCCTTCCGTTGCTGGGCACGCCAGGGCGAGAGATGACCGTCCGTTCGGTGCTGGCGATAACAATCAGAAGCACGCTCACTCTCCTCGTCGCCTTCGCTCTCATGGTTGTCCTGGCTGAGGTCGGATTACTTTTTCGATGCGCTTTTTCAGCGGATTCCACATTTGTCGAAGCCTGCCGACGAGCTGCGGCTCGCCCCCTCTCAGACCTTCAGGGCACCCTGGCGAGTGAAGCCCTTCCCACCCTCCTGGTGACGGTGCTCCTCCTGCCACTGCTGTTCACGCTCTTGCCTGCTGGAAGCGGAGGCGAGAGCGTGGTAGCTGCCTTGCCAGAGGGAGCGCC